>JAJZVJ010000335.1 GCA_021845705.1 bacterium | reverse complement strand
ATCTCCTCGTGGGAGCGTTCTTCCAGTACAAGATTGTGCAGATGCGCGCGTTTCCAGGTTTCGGGAAAAGATTTTTCGAACAGGCTGTAAAATTCCGCCGTTTTTATCTCCTGGCGTATGGCGTAAGCCGCCAGCTGGTCTTCCGAAGCGTCCTCTCCCGGGGCGTCCTCGAAGAAACCTTCCTGTCTTACTTTTTCGATGAAAGCCGGCCAGGTAGCTATGTTTACCGGCAAGGGGTCCCAGGCGCCGAGCTTGTCCAGGAACAGCTGCCTGTGCGCGGTTTCTTCTTCCGCCAGCTGCGCGCATAGCCGTTTTGTCCCGGCAAGTCGGGACTTTTCGGCCATTCCAAGGTAAAGATCCCGGCCTTTCTCCTCCATCATCACGGCCAGACGGAAAAGGTCCCTGAGCCTTATGTTCTCCCCGAATTCTTTGAGACGGCTTCCCGCGGCCGGCGCGCTTGAAAGCCGGCCCCCGCGGCGCAGCAGGGCGAAAGAGAGCAGGATGACCGCCAGGGCGGCCGCGGCGTAAAGAATAACGGGATCTGCCATAAAAAAATTATACTAAAGAAGAAGCGAAGGTCAATCCGCAGCCTGGCGCCGCGACTTCTTAATGTCCGAGCGTATCTTTTTCCCCTCGAGGCGGCGCTGCTTTGAACCGTAGGAAGGTTTTGTCGGGCGCCTGTGCTTGGGCGGTCGGGCGGCGCGGGTGAGGAGTTCTTTTATGCGGGCCCTGGCGGCCTGGCGGTTCTGCTCCTGGGTGCGGTATTCGCTGGCGATAATGATAATGTCGCCCTCGTCGGTAAGTTTGGAGCCGGCAAGGGCTTTCAGCCGCTCCTGCGCGGACCAGGACAGTCCGGAATTCCGCGGAAAAAAGCGCAGCTGCACGGTGGTAGCCACCTTGTTCACGTTCTGGCCGCCGTGCCCGCCGCTCCTTACGAATTTCTCCTCGTAGGAGCCGGGGGGGAGTATAAAATCTTTCTCTTCCATGCTGTTATATTATCAAAAAGTCAGCCGTTTGTTCCGGTAGCGCTTTACACGGCATAGGCACAGCTTGCACTCGCCCGGGAAGTTTCCTATAAATGAGTATGGCAAAAATCGCTTTGATCACCGGCGCTTCGGCTGGTATAGGCCACGCTGCGGCCGAATTGCTGCTGAAAAGCGGGTACACGGTTTACTCCGGAGCGCGCCGCGTCGAAAAAATGAGGGACCTTGAGCCGCTCGGGGCTAAAGTCCTTTCCCTGGACGTGACCGTGGAGGCTTCCTTGAAAAGCGCGGCAGAGACCATCATTAAGAACGAAGGCCGTCTTGATATTCTTGTAAATAACGCCGGGTTCGGCGCACACGGCGCGGTGGAAGATGTCCCTATACAAGAGGCGCGGCGGCAGTTCGAAGTGAATCTCTTCGGACTGGCGCGGCTTACCCAGCTGGTGCTGCCGCATATGCGCGCGGCCGGAGGCGGGACTATAATAAATATTTCCTCTATAGCCGGCAAGATAAGCATGCCGGCAGGCGGCTGGTACCACGCCAGCAAATACGCGCTGGAAGCTTATTCCGACGCGCTCCGGCTTGAGGTAGCCCAATTCGGGATAAAGGTGGTGCTTATAGAGCCCGGGCCGATCAGGACGGAATGGGATAATACGGCGCTGGTGAACCTTAAGAAATATTCCGGTTCAGGTGTTTACGCGCCGCTGGTGCGGCGCCTTACCGAGAAATTCAGGGCCGGCTACAGGAAAGGAGCGCCCGGTCCCGAGGTGGTGGCCGAGGTCATTCTAAAGGCGCTCGGGTCCGCGCGGCCGGCCGCGCGCTACCCCGTGCCTTTCAAGGCCTCAATCGTCATTTTCCTTAAATGGCTGCTGCCCGACCGCGTGCTGGACTGGGTGATACGGCGGGTGCTGGGGGTGTGATGCGGCGGAGGATATTTGTAATCCCGCTGATCGCGGTCCGTCGGGCCGGTGAGGGTATGGGCCCGTCGGGCACGCTATCGGCCGTGGCCGCGCTCCCGCTCGGCCTCGGCGCTTACGCAAGCCTCGGCCTGCGCGAGGGCCCTCCCAGCCCATACCCTCGCCGGCCCCGGGAAATTAGCCTGCCCAGTATGTTTAAAATATCAAATAAAAACCCCGGTTAGAACCGGGGTTTTATTCGTTAAGCGGAGGCTGAACTCAATTCGAGCCGTAGACGTAGGGGGCTTTTTCGCCTGAGCGGTCCACTATCGCCCAGTAGGGGTTTCCGCCGAGGTTCAGGTAGAATATCCAGTTCTTCTCTACGGTCTCCCCTGCCAGCGGCTGGTTATGCTTGTAGGGCCGCACTATGGAGATATGGGAAGAGGGGCTGTTCAGCAGTTTCAGCACTTTCCGGCGGGCTTTCTTCAGTTCCGACTTGGTCGGGGTCTGCAGGGCGCCCAGTTCCCCGAGCGTTTTCGCGAGGGGGGAGGTCGGGTTCTTGTAATTTTCAAGGACCGCGGAAAGGGCCTGGCGCATCGCCTGTTCGAAGCAGAAAGTGTTGCTGTAATAGATGTCCTGGCGCATCACTTCGGATTCGGGTATGTCCATGGTTATCCCGGTCACGCCGAACTCTTTAACGAGGAGTTCCTCGGCGCCGGAGTAGTTCTGCCCGTCGCGCGGGGAGGCTTTTGCCGGGGCGGGCGCGGCGGGGAGCTTTATGGCCGCGAGCGTATCCGTGTTCACTTCCGGGGCCCATCCCGCCGCGAAGGCGGGGGCCGCTGACATGGCTGCCGCTAATATTGCCGCTGAAAATATCATCTATTGCTGTCCTCCGGGTATTTGCCGCGCCGCCGCAGCGCCGGGCGCGGGCTGGCGGCCTGTAAAGTTGATTCCCTAACGGCTATAGTCTATCACAGATCCGTGGTTCCCTGGTTTGACGAAGGTCATGTCCGCGATAAGGCCCGGAATGTTTCCGCGCGCCGGCCGCCCTTCTCTATTTTTAGCACTCGCGGCATGGTGTTGACAATTATCGGAACAAGGTGTTATAATATTTCTGGCAGACAAGTGCGCCGAGTGCTAATTAAAGATTCGTCAGGACGGGTTCAATATGAGGGTGCTTAAACCGGAAGTAGCGCAGGACAGAAAAGAGAAGATCCTTAACTGGGTGGTGTACAACTATGTCAGCACAGGCCGCCCGGTCAGCTCGGAAGTGATAGCCGAAGAGGGCAGGTTCAGCGTTTCCAGCGCTACCATAAGGAATATATTAAAAGAGCTTGAGGAGGGCGGCTATCTTTACCAGCCCCACACCTCAGGCGGAAGGATCCCCTCCGACAAGGGCTACCGCGCCTACGTGGATAATATTTTCAGGATGCAGCGCCTGGCCGCAAATGAAAAAGACCGGCTTGAGCGCGAGTACGACCGCCGCATCGAGCAGCTGGACGGCTTCCTTAAGCATACTTCCCGGATGCTCGCCGACACGTCCAAATGGGCGGGTTTCGTGATGAGCGCGGATATGGACCTGGACAGCGTCAAGCGCCTGGACCTTATGTGCATGGGGCCCAGGAAGTCATCCACTAAGC
>JAJZVJ010000334.1 GCA_021845705.1 bacterium | reverse complement strand
TTCCGATCTAATAGTTTTGTGGAGGCGACCATATGCCGGTTGAGCGAAATATAAACGCGGTAAGCCCCCTGGACGGGAGATATGCCGGCAAGCTGGGCAGGCTTGGCGGCGCCATAGGCGAAGGCGCCCTCGCCCGCTGCCGGGCCCTGGTGGAGTGCCGCTACCTGCAGAAACTCTGCTCCTTCCCCGGAGTAGGCATCAGGAAACTGAAGCCGGCCGAAAAAGCCATCCTCGAGAAACTTCCCCGGATAACGGACGACGACGTTCTTAAGATCATAGCCATAGAGGAGACCGGCGCGGACGGGGCTCCGCCTACGAAGCACGACGTAAAAGCCGTGGAATATTTCCTCAAGGAAAAGCTCCGCCGCACCTCCATGCGGGATATCACGGAGTTCGTCCATTTCGCGCTCACCTCGGAGGACGTTAACAATATTTCCTACGCCCTGATGCTGCGGGACTGCCTGAACCGGGAAATTCTCCCGGCGCTGGACGAAATACTCTCCGCGCTGGACGCCCTCGCCGCCAGGCACGCCGCCGCGCCGCTGCTGGCGCGCACCCACGGCCAGCCCGCCGTGCCGACAACTTTCGGCAAGGAGTTCCGGGTTTTCCACGCGCGCCTCTCGCGGCAGGTCTCCCAGCTCAAGGCCAGCCGCATCTGCGCAAAGCTCAACGGCGCCTCAGGCAATTACAACGCCCACACCGCGGCCTTCCCCCGCGCCGACTGGCGCAGGTTCTCGAGGGAATTCATAGAAAGTTTCAATTCCGGCGCAGGCCCGAAGCTGGAATGCAATCCCTGCACCACCCAGATAGAGCCGCACGACAGCTACGCCGAACTGTTCGATAATTTGCGCCGCGCCAACACCATACTCCTGGCCTTCTGCCAGGATATGTGGCGCTATATTTCCGCCGGCCTTGTAAAACAGAAGGCGGTGGCGGGCGAGGTGGGTTCTTCCACCATGCCGCAGAAGGTCAACCCCATACACTTCGAGAACGCCGAGGGGAACCTGGGGCTGGCTAACGCGCTCCTGGGGTTCTTCTCGGCCAAGCTGCCGGTCTCGCGGCTGCAGCGCGACCTCTCGGATTCCACCGTGGAGCGCAATTTCGGGGCGGCCTTCGGGCACGGGCTCGCGGCGTACAGGTCGCTGCTGGACGGGCTTTCCCGCGCGGCAGTTGACGAAGCAGCGGCTGCCGCGGAGCTGGAACTGCACCCGGAAGTGCTCGCCGAGGGGATACAGACCATTCTAAGGCGTGAAGGCGAAACCGGGCCTTACGAGCTGCTGAGCAAATTCACCCGGGGCCGCGCGGTTACCGCCGCGGGACTGCGCGAATTCATAGACGGGCTTGAACTTAAGCCGGTTGTAAAGGCCGAGCTTCGGCGGCTCTCGCCCCTTAATTACACGGGGCTTTCGGAAAAACTAGCTAAGGAGGCATAAAATGCCCGTTGATATTGTTGTAGGCGGCCAGGGCGGCGACGAGGGGAAGGGCAAGATAGCGGCTTTTTTGGCGGTTAAGAACAGATACGACTACTCCATCAGGGTGGGCGGGCCCAACGCCGGGCACACCATATTCTTCGAGGACAAGATCTACACTCTTAAAACCATGCCCGGCGCTTTCGTCTGCAAGCGGACCAGGCTGGTGCTGGGCGCCGGAACTTACATCATAACCGACTGGCTGGAGAAGGAAATAAAGCTGACCGGGGCGGAGAACCGCCTGATCATAGACCCCCACGCCGTAATTATTGAGCCGCGCCACACGGCGGCGGAGCGCGGCGACGCCCGCATGATGGGAAAGATAGGCAGCGTGGGCACCGGCCTCGGGGCCGCGGTGCGCGACCGGGTGGACCGCAAGAAGCTGCGTTTCGCCAAGGACGAGCCCCGCCTGAAAAAATACGTCAAGGACGTGCCCGAACTGCTGAACAAGGCCCTGGCCAGGGGTTCCCGCATGCTGCTGGAGGGAACGCAGGGCATGAAGCTCTCCAACCTGCACGGCGAGTATCCTTACGTCACGTCGCGGGATACCACCGCTTCCACTTTTATGGGAGAGGCCGGCCTGGGGCCGAAATACGCCGGGGAGGTTTACGCGATCTTCAAGCCCTATGTCACGCGCGTGGGGCCGGGCATGGTGGCCAACGAGCTCAAGGACAAGGATGCGCTTTCCAGGTTCCACACCGCGGGCCGCGAGGTGGGCAGCGTCAGCGGGCGCCTGCGCCGGGTGGGCGGGTTCGACATGGACGTGGCGCGCCTGGCGGTCAGCATAAACTCCGCCACGAGGCTCGCTATAACCCACATAGACCTGCTGGAGGGTGCGGATATATCCCGCGGGATAAAGAGCTTCACCGGCGAGGCGAAAAAATTCCTTTCCACGCTGGAGAAGGTCTGCGCCGTTTACCCTTACCCGAAGGTGGAGCTGGTCTCCTACGGCCCCGGCCTCTACGACGTGCTGAAGCTGTAAGGTTAACAGCGTTTTCAAAAAATGCTATTATTGAAAGGCAGTAACTACCACATTTTGCCGCGGTAGCTCAGTGGTAGAGCACTGGTCTGAAAAACCAGGTGTCGTTGGTTCGATCCCAACCCGCGGCAAATTTATTTCCCCTTTCTCTCCATATGCCCATGCACAATAAGATCCTTATAGCCGACGACGACGCGGAAATGCTCGAAACCCTCAGCTCCATGCTGGAGGGGGAAGGCTACAGCGTGGTAAAGGCCGAGAACGGCGCCGCGGCTGTGGAACTGGCCCGCAAGGAGCTTCCCGCCCTGGTCATGCTGGACATCCACATGCCCAGGATGGACGGCCTGACCGCCTGCAAGGAGATCAAGTCCGATCCTGTGACAAAGCATATGCCGGTAGTGATGCTTACCGTGGAAGGGAGCATTCACGAGATACAGCAGGCCATAAGTTACGGGGCCAAAACCTATATTACCAAGCCTTCCAGCAAGGACGAGATACTTAAGGTGGTAAAGAGCATAATTTGACCCGTCTCCGCCGGAATATGAAAAGGGCCCTTGCGGGCCCTTTTTATTACGCCGGTTCGCGGTCCTACACCATCCGCAGCAGCGCGAAGTGCAGATATTCCGTTTCGGGCATGCTTATAAGTATCGGGTGGTCCTTGGCCTGGCCGCGCAGTTCCACCAGCACCGCCTTCCTGCCGGCCCTAGCGGCCGCGCCGGAGAGGGTCTCCATGAACATCCCGCGCGAGATGTGGTGCGAGCAGGTGGAAACGGCGAGATAGCCGCCTTTAGGCAGCGCTTTTATGGCCGCCCCCGCCATGCGCGCCAGCATCTTGAGCGCCTGCGGCAGGTGCTTCTTATTGCGCACTATGTTGGGCGGGTCGAGGAGGATGAAGTCCGGGGCGTCGGGCAGCTGGCCCGCTTCCATGGCTTCCAGCATGCGCTCCGCTTTTTCCTTCCTGAAGATTATTTTGCCGTCCACCTTGTTCAGGGCGGCGTTCTGCTCCGCCAGCTCTATCGCTTTTTCGGAAGAGTCCACGGCCCAGACGGCCGCCGCGCCGGCCTTGGCCGCCGTT
>JAJZVJ010000333.1 GCA_021845705.1 bacterium | reverse complement strand
TCTGATGGAGAGGTTCATGAGTGACGTCTTCAGGGGAATAGGCGTGCCGGCGGCCGACGCGGCCGTCTGCGCCGACGTCCTGATCACCGCCGACAAGCTGGGCATTGACTCCCACGGCATCTCGCGCCTTAAGCCTATTTATTACGACCGCATAAAAGCCGGGATACAGCTCCCGAAAACACAATTCGAGATAGTAAAAGAGACGCCCACTACCGCGGTTATCGACGGGCATAACGGCATGGGGCACGTGATCGCGAAACGGGCCATGGAACTGGCCATAAAGAAAGCGAAAAAATACGGCCTGGGAATGACGGCGGTCCGCAACTCCACGCATTACGGCATAGCCGGCTACTACACCCTTATGGCGTCGAAGGCCGGGATGATCGGGATAACGGGGACCAACGCCCGCCCCTCGGTAGCGCCCACTTTCGGGACCGAGAACATGCTCGGGACCAACGCCCTCACCTTCGCCATGCCCACGGACGAAAAATTCCCGTTCCTGCTCGACTGCGCGACTTCCACCACACAGCGGGGGAAAATAGAGGTCTACGCGAAGCTCGGCAAAGCCATGCCTAAAGGCTGGGTCATAGACCACAGCGGCAAGTCGAAAACGGACTCGGCCGCCGTCCTTAAGGACCTGGTGGCCGGCACGGCCGCCCTGGTCCCGCTCGGCGGCATAGGCGAGGAGATGAGCGGCTACAAAGGCTACGGCTACTCCACCGTAGTGGAGATCCTCTCCGCCGCGCTGCAGCAGGGCGCTTATCTTAAGATGCTCCTGGGGCTCAAGGACGGGAAGAAGGTCCCCTACCCGCTGGGCCATTTTTTCCTAGCCATCAACGTCGAGGCCTTCACCACGCTTAAGTCGTTCAAAAAGATCGCCGGGAATATCCTTCGCGAGCTGCGCGCCTCAAAGAAAATGCCGGGCGCCAGGCGTATCTATACCGCCGGCGAGAAAGAGCACCTCAACTGGCTCTACCGCCGGAACAAGGGCGTCCCGGTGAACAGGGAAACACAGCGGGAAATAATAGCTATGCGCGAAGAACTCGGCCTGAAGAAATATAAGTTCAGGTTTTAACCGTACGCGGCCTGCCGGGGCTTTAAAACCCGGGCAGCAGCGCCTGCCGGCGGCCCGTTACGGGCCGCACGGCCGGTGCGGGAGGGATATATGTTCGAAGAAGATTCTAAATGCAAATTCACGCTTTATCTGGCGTTCTTCATTACTTTCCTCGGCTACAGCGGCAGGTATACCGGCATAGAGCCCATTAACAACCAGTTCTTCCCTTTCGCCGTCTGGAGCTGCATCCTGCTTACGGACAACCTCTCGTACCGCCTGAAAGGCGGTTCCCTGCTGATCTCCCGCACGCCGGAATTATTTTTCCTCGCCGCCTGGTCGCTGGGCCTCGCGGGCCTTTCGGAACTGCTTAACCTGCGGCTCGGCGCCTGGCACTACCTTAACCAGGCCTCCTCGCTTCCGACGCGCTGGACAGGGCGCGCCCTGACCTGGGCAGCTTTGCTGCCTTTCATTTTCATAATGGCGGAACTGTTCCAGTCCCTGCGTATTTTCCGCGGGCTCCGTTCCGGGACCTTCAAAGCCGGCGCCGGCCTGATAAGAACTTTTTTTATTTCCGGCGCCGCTTTGCTCTTACTCTCCCTGGCGGCTCCGGCTGTTTTCTGGCCGCTTGCCGTTCCCGCGGTCTTTCTGCTTGCCGAACCGCTTAACTTCCGCCTTGGCCTGCCCTCCCTGCTGCGCGAATTGGAAGGGGGGCTGCCGGAAAAAACACTGCGGCTGGCGATGGCCGGCCTCACCTGCGGCCTGCTGTGGAACTGGTGGAACAGGGCCTCGGGGTCGGGCTGGGAATACAACTTGCCGGGCCGGCTTCTTTCCTTAAAACCGGCCGCGGCTGCAATAGGCTTTCCTTCGCTTGGGCTTTCAGTTTATTCGCTATACAGCCTGGCCTCATGGTTCCGCTCCGGAAAGACCTGGGAAGAGGCAGCCTGGACCATGCCCGGGAGGAAGCCGGGGCGTGCCGCGCAGCTGGCGGCCGCACTGTTCGTTATTGTTACCTCTTATATAGCTCTCCGGGCCGTAGACTCGCATACCGTAAAAATGTACCTGGGCTGGATATAGGCCCGGCACAGGCCCATTCCTGCGCCGGTTTCCAGTTCCCGCTTTTTATCCCCGACGACAATTACCCTTTGGACCTATATTTGCGCAGGCCTTTTGCCTGAATACCGCATAGGCCCGACAGGTATTGACATTTATCAACTCGTACTGTATAACATAGCGGAAGTCAATGCTGAAGCGACTGGAGGAGTTATGAAAGATCTGGTAAAAGGAACCCTGAGCGCGGCTGCGGCCCTGATACTGCTGCCCGTGCTTTCTTTCGCGGCCGGCAGCAAAAGCATCTACGGCGAGGACAACCGGCTTGAATATTTCGCCGCCCCGCAGGATATGAAGACCCTTTCGGACTCGGTGGTCTCCTTCTGGAAGGCTTCTTCGGTGGAAGCCGCCGACGGCAGCGTAAAGCTGAAGACCATGAACTTCGGCGACCGCCTGAACCTCTGCCCCGGAGAAAAATTCCGCGAGCAGCCTATAGGCGCTTACTGCTCCGGCTCCCTTGTGGGAGAGGACATCGTTATGACCGCCGGCCACTGCATTAAGAACGCCGACGACTGCGCCAACGCCAGGATAGTGTTCGGCTACTCCATAAGGAAGGAAGGCGGCGAGGCGGTCACCACCATGCCCGCTTCGGAAGTGTTCGGCTGCTCGAAGATAATAAAGCGCTTCCTGGGCGGGGAGCCCGGCTCGGTCAACCCTGCCGGCCAGGCCCTGGGCCCGGACTTCGCCCTGATACAGCTTGACCGCAAGGTAAGCGGCCACACGCCCCTTGCAATAAACAGGGGGACCAGCCTTAAGGCCGGCGACGCCATCACGGTAATAGGCCACCCCGTAGGCCTGCCGCTAAAGGTAGCCGGCGGCGCCACGGTGAGGGACTTCTCCAAAGTCGGCTACTTCGTGGCCGACCTGGACACCTTCGGAGGCAACTCGGGCTCTCCCGTATTCAATAACAGCACGAAAAAGATAGAGGGGATACTGGTCCGCGGGGACCAGGACTTTGCGGACAGCCCCGCGGGCTGCACCACCATGGCCACCTACGACCAGACCGGCGGCCGCGGCGAGGACGTGACCAAGATCTCGTCCCTCTCCTCCTTCATCCCTCTGCTGTCCGGAGAAAAGGCGTCCGGCGATACGGCGGCGGCGACGGAAGCGCGCGATATGGATTCGAGCGCCATACAAGCCGGCGCCAGCGCCCCCGCAAAGACCGTAAACTTCGACTAACAGTCTGCTGAAAAGCCCCCTCGGGAATATTTTGAGGCGATTTCGAGCCGAGGCAAGGCGCGAAGAGCGAGCAGGCCCGACGGGCCTGTAAGCGATGGGTGCGAAGCACAATTCAGCGTTCAAGCAACGAAGTCGCAGGCCGAAAGCGGCCAAAAGAAACCGAAAAGGGCTTTTTCAGCAGACTGGTAAGCGATT
>JAJZVJ010000332.1 GCA_021845705.1 bacterium | reverse complement strand
GGGAGAACGTGATCCCGCTGGTGCATGAAGTCCTCGACAGGATGGAAGCGTTCGCGCGCAAAGTGCGCGCCGGAGAATGGAAAGGCCACACCGGCAGGGCCATCCGCAATATCGTGAACATAGGCATAGGCGGCTCCGACCTGGGGCCGGTAATGGTCTACGAAGCCCTTAAAAATTTCAGCCAGCGCGGCCTGACCTTCCGCTTCGTCTCCAACGTGGACGGAACCGACTTCGCCGAAGCCGTGGCCGGCCTTGACCCGGAGGAAACGCTTTTCATCGTGGCGTCCAAAACTTTCACCACGCTGGAGACCATGACCAATGCCGGTACCGCCCGCGACTGGGCGTTGCGCGCGCTGAGGGAGCCCGCCGCCGTAGCAAGCCATTTCGTCGCTGTTTCCACCAACGCCAAAGCGGTAGCCGCGTTCGGCATCGACACCGCCAACATGTTCGTGTTCTGGGACTGGGTGGGGGGGCGCTACTCGATGTGCTCCGCCATCGGTTTATCCACTATGATCGCCATCGGCCCGGAGAATTTCCGCGCCATGCTGGGAGGCTTCCGCCGGATGGACGAGCATTTCCTTACAGCCCCCTACGCGCGCAACCTTCCCGTGATAATGGGCCTGCTCGGTCTTTGGTACAATAATTTTTTCGGCGCCCAGACGGCCGCCGTTCTGCCCTACGAGCAGTACCTGAAGCGTTTCCCGGCCTACCTGCAGCAGCTTACCATGGAAAGCAACGGCAAGCGCGTCACGCTGGACGGCCGGGAAACTGACTACCAGACCGGCCCCGTCTACTGGGGAGAACCAGGGACCAACGGGCAGCACTCTTTTTACCAGCTGATCCACCAGGGGACGAAACTTATCCCGTGCGATTTTATCGCCTTCAGCCGCCCGGCCCACCGGCTAGGCCGCCACCACGACCTGCTTATGGCCAACGTCTTCGCCCAGGCCGAAGCGCTGGCCTTCGGCAAGACCGCGGACGAACTGCGCGCGGAAGGTGTGGCGGACTGGCTTATACCGCACAAGACTTTTGAAGGTAACCGGCCGTCCACCACCATCCTTATGGACGAACTTACCCCGGCCGCCCTTGGCGAACTGGTAGCTCTATACGAGCACAGCGTCTTCACTCAGGGCGCTATCTGGCGCATAGGGCCCTTCGACCAGTGGGGGGTCGAACTGGGAAAAATTCTGGCCGGCCGCATCGCCCCGGAGCTCGAAGCGGCGGCCGGGCCGGATCTTAAGCACGACGCCTCCACCAACGCTTTAATACGCCGCTACCGCGCCGGGCGCGGAGTTAAGTCTTAAAAGGGCGCAAAGTATTGTATTATCGGGGTACGGGTCGTTTAAAACGGGGCTCATGGGGCGTTCTGCAAAACATTTGCCCTGGTCTTTCATTGATCACCGCGCCCTAATTAGGCGGGGGGCGCTGCATGTCGCAGCATAGGTAAGACTTACTTATGGCCAAAAACGGTAAGCCGGGCATTGAATGGTGGATCTCGCTCCTCGGCGATAATGATCCCGCCGTCAGGAAGAAAGCCGCGCGGGCCCTTGGGGAGATGAGAAATCCCCTTGCCCTTGCCCCCCTGGTAGCGGCGCTAAAAGACCCGGACGGGACCGTGCGGGCTTACGCGGTAACGGCGCTCGGGGCCATGAAGGAACCCGCCGCCGCGGGGCCGCTTGTCTCGGCCCTGTCCGACCCCGACGACGAGGTGCGCAAATGCGCCGCGCTGGCCCTCGGTTCCGTAAGCGACAGGGCAGCTTTGACCCCTTTGACCATTGCGCTCGGGGACACCAGCCCCGAAGTCCGCAACCTTGCAGTGATAGCGCTGGGCAAAATGGCGGTCCCCGGCACGGTCAAGCCGCTTATCTCCGCGCTGAAAGACCCCAGCGATAGCGTGCGTATTTCGGCCGCGGGGGCGCTGAGCATGCTGCGTACCCGCGGCGCCAGCGCGCCGCTGGCAGCGGCCATTAAAGACCCCAGTTCTCAGGTGCGCAAGACCGCGATAGCGGGGCTGATCCGGCTCGGGACCGGCTCTACCCCTGCCCTTTTAAAGGCGCTTAAAGATAAGAACGGGAACACCCGCTACCTGGCCGCCGGAGCCCTCGGGATAATAGAAGACAGGCGCGCCGTCGAGCCGCTGATAGAGGCGCTTAAGGACGACAACCTTACGGTGCGCTTCGCTTCCGCGGAAGCGCTCGGCATTATAAGGGACCCCCGCGCCGTAGCCCCCCTGATCGCGGCGCTTGCGGACAAGAACGACCTCGTGCGCATCTCCGTGGTAGTGGCACTTGGTTCTCTCAAGGATATGAAAGCCGCCGAGGCCCTTGTCGGCGCGCTTGAGGACAAGGACGCCCACGTGCGCACCTTCGTAGTGGTGGCCCTGAAAACAATAACCGGCGAAGACTTCAGCGGCGGTCCCCAGAAATGGGCCGCCTGGCTGGCCCGGCGGAAAACAGAGAACAGCTAGCCGCTCTCCTCCCTCGCTCACCTGCCGATACCTCTTATTTTACTTGCCGGGCGCGCCGCCGGGATCAAGTGGATAAAAGTCAGGACAAAGTGGATTCCGCCAATTGCCGGCGGGACGTCCTGCCTGTATACTTACTTTGGAGGATATCATGAAAATAATCACCAGACGCTTCCGGGCGGGCAATATAACGGACACAAGCGCCGCCGGTTTAATGACGGCTGTATCCGCGCTCATAAGGACAGGTTCGGATTCAGCGGATTTTCTGATACGAACACTGAAAGACAAGAGCGGGAGCATGCGCTGGCAGGCCGCGGGAACCCTGGGAATAATAGAGGACAGAAGGTCGGCCGAGGCCCTGATAACCGCGCTTTCCGACGACAACCTTACCATCCGCGTAGCTTCCGCGGAGGCGCTTGGAGCCATAAGGGACCCCCGTGCCGCCAAGCCGTTGATCGCCGCCCTGTCGGACAGCAATGCGCTCGTAAGGATGGCGGCAGCGGCGGCTTTGGGCCGGATAGCGGACGTGCGGGCCGCCCGCGCTCTTAGAGAAGCGCTTAAAGACCCGGACTCCCACGTAAGAGCTTTTGCCGGCGCCGCCCTGGAAGGCCTGGGCGCGCCGACTTTACGGAGACGCAGGAAGCTGAAACCAAAGTGCCGCATATTGTGAATTCGCGCCGCCGCTTGACATATAAGGGACTGTTTACCTAGAATGTTTCCGGGGAAGGGTTCAAATGAAAACACTAAGCTGCGCGGCGCCCGCTCCAGGCCGCCTGCATGTCTTCAAACCATGGAAAACTTTTGCCTGGCAAAGAGGCGATATTCTCCATGAAAACGCCGAGTCGGCGCCGGAGCCGCTTCCAGCCGCGGGGGGCGCTCATATGGAAAAAGAGATTCATAAAACCGTAGTAGTGGCCGGCGCGACCGGCCGGCAGGGCGGCGCGGTAGCCCGGGAATTATTAAAGGCCCGCTACAAGGTTCGGGCCATAACAAGACATCCGGATTCGCACGCGGCTAAAGCGCTCGCGAAGCTGGGGGCCGAGGTATTCGATTGCGACCTTGCCGACACCGATACGCTGAAGCAGGTTTTTGACGGGGCG
>JAJZVJ010000331.1 GCA_021845705.1 bacterium | reverse complement strand
GGCGCCAACAGCGATATAAGGTCAATTACAGGTCTCGCTGGTGCTATGAGGCTATATTCTAGAAATATGGCCCAATTGCTCGGCATAACCCCGGCAGTCGGAGATGTATATTATTGTAGTGACTGTTCTCCGGCGAAAGTCGTGGTCGCCACAGGAACCAGCTCCGGCAACTTTGCCGACGCGACCGGCGGGACTTTTAAGTAAAAAGTGCGCTTAGCGGGAAGTAATTGCCATAAGGGTTCTGGCGGTGGCGCCCTGTAAGGACGCGAGGACTTTTGAGGCGTTGGCGCGGGCCGCGGCCATGGCGGCCCGGTCGGTGAGGAGAGACGTTAAAATTTCAGCCAGCTGAGGGGCGGTTTCCACCAGGAAGCCGCCTTTTTCTTTTAGAAGGGTATCTCCGGCCTGCCGGGCGTTTTTAAAGTTCGGCCCGAACAATACGGGTTTTGAAAAAAGCGCCGGCTCAAGCAGGTTATGCCCGCCTGTATCGTCCAGGGTGCCGCCCACGAAACACACAGTAGAAACCGCGTAGAAGGCCTGCAGCAGGCCCATAGCGTCCACAAGCAGGCAGTCGGTGCCCTCCGGGACCAGGTGGCCGGACCAGCGCATAAAAGCCGCGCCTTGCTCCTTTAATAGCGCCTCGGATTCCGCGAGCCTTTCCGGGTGGCGCGGGACAAGCACAAGTTTAAGGCCAGGCTGAGTTTTCCTGGCTTCCAGCCAGGCTGAAATTATTATCGGCTCTTCCGAAGGGTGAGTGCTTCCCGCCGTGAATATCGGGTAGCCGCTCCAGTCCGAGGCTTCAAGGAAATCTTTAACCTTCTCCTGCCCGGCGGCGGAGATGCCCAGCATATCGTGCTTGAGATTGCCTGTCACGGAGACTTTGTCCGCGAGCCCCGGAAGAGCGCGGAACCTCCGCGCGTCAGCCTCGGTCTGGGCCAGCACCTGCCTTACCCCGGAAAAGGCCAGCCGGGACAACGGGGAAAGCGCCCGGTAAAGCGCGGCGGTCCGGGTAGAGATCCTTGCGTTCACCATGAAGACCGGTACTCCCGCTTCAGCCGCCGCGTACAGGGTAGCGGGCCAGATCTCGGTCTCTACGACCAGAAGCATCAGCGGGCGGGCCGTTCTTATGAACGCCGCCGCGAGCGGATAGAAGTCGAGGGGGGCGAGGCGCGCTTCGGCGCCGAGGCGCGCGGCTTCGGCGCGGCCTGCGGCGGTGGAAGAAGTTACCAGCAGGGGCGCCTTGAGCAGCGCCGCCAGCTCGGGGGCAAGCCTGGCGGCGGCTTTAACCTCGCCCATGGACGCCGCATGTATCCACACCGGCCTGGAGGGGAAGGAGGGACGGGACAGCGCGAGGCGCTCTCTGAGTTCCCCGCCGAGGGCTTTCATAAGCGACCGGCGGGGGGAGAGCAGGAAGAAAAGCGCGTAGAGCGCGGCGATCACCGGCGCCAGCAGACTGTACAGTATCAGGAGTAAATGTCCCATGAGGGTAGGGTGCGAAGGGGGCCGGGGTCCGGACTAAAATTCAAAACAGAGAGTATGAGCCTGTGACTTCCCGCGGGACAGCTGCCGCTTTGCCGGTCCTTATTTCTTCGCGGAGACCGCTTTTTTCTTTTTCTTGGAGAGCCAGGGCAGGGCGAAGACCGCGGAGTACTTGGGCGAAAAAGCTCCGTCGAAAGAGACGCCTATTTTGGAGGCTTCGAGGCGTTCGAACAGGCTCTTGATCAGCTCGTTCTCGTAAAGGGGTACGGAGGTGGCCTCCTGGGGGGGCAGTTCCGGCTCCGGGCAGGAGCAGATGTAGATCGCCTGGCCCAGTTCGAAACCCTCGGGCTCGGCTTCCCTCACCGCCAGGTCCGAAGTGACGCCTACGGCGGTCTGCATGAAAACCTGCGCGGCTATGCGCCCCAGGCGTTTATGCGTTTCGTCCGCCGGGTTGGCCAGTTTTTCCTCGAAGCTTTTGCCAAGGGTAAGTATGCCCACGGTGAGCGGGTGCCGCGCGGCGCCGTTTATCCTGGAGGCGGCTTCGTCTTCCGCCGGGAGATATTCAAAGACCACCGCGGGCTCCAGCGCGGCCGCCAGGGCAGAGGCATGCTCGCGTACGGCGGCTTCGTCGGGGAGTCCGGCGGCGGCCAGGTCCAGCTTGTGCTTGCGGGCCTTGCGCAGCACCTCGTAGGAATAGACCGGGATCTTGAATTTCTTGATCTTTCTCACTTCAGCTCCGTGCGGCGTCCCGTTTATTTCTGGCGGTGCTCCCACTGGTAGACTATCGGCGAGCAGATGAAGATGGTGGAATACACGCCCGTGATCGTGCCGATAAGCATGGCGAACGAGAAATTGTTTATCCCGGTGCCGCCGAACAGGAACAACACAAGCACGGAAACAAAAACCGTAAGCGTGGTTATGATGGTCCTGGAGAGGCAGTCGTTAATGCTCAGGTTTATAAGCTGGCCCATGGGCATTTTCGGGAAGTTCCGCATGTTCTCGCGCATGCGGTCGAAGATGACTATGGTGTCGTTGATGGAGTAACCGGCGATGGTAAGGAAGGCCGCGACCACCACCAGGTCCACTTCGCGGCCGGCCAGGGACATCGCGGTTATGGCCACGAACACGTCGTGCATGATGCCTATTACGCCGGCGGTTCCCCAGACCGGGTTAGAGAACCGGAACGCCACGTAGATAATGATGCCGAACATGGAGAGCAAAATGGCGAAGATGGCTTTTTTGCTCAGGTCGCGCCCTACCACGGGCCCGACATAATCGCGTTTCTCTTCGGTGAAGGAATTCCCGGGGATGGTTTTAAGCGCCGCGTCCATCTTGTCCGCGGTCTCGTTCACGCTCTGCTGCGCGCCTTTCACCTTCAGCGCGAAGGAATTCGCGCCGGTGAAGGTCTGTATCCCGGCCTCGATCCCGGCGGTCTTGAGCGCCGCCCTGATGGCGGAGATCTCGACCGGCTTTTCGAACTTGGCCTGCACCAGCGTGCCGCCGGTGAAGTCCAGCCCGAGGTCGAGCCCCCTCGTGAAGAGCGAGATTATCCCGGTAAGGGAGACCAGGCCGGAAATGGCGAAGAAAATATAGCGCTTCTTTACGAAGTCGATGTGGGTCTTGGGAAGCAGTGTCATCATATGCTGAGCTCCTTGGGATTTGAGGTGAGCCAGAACTCATAAATTACCCTGGTCACGAATACGGAGGTGAACATACCGATCAGAAGACCGATGGTCAGCGTCACGGCGAAGCCTTTGACCGGGCCGGAACCGAACTGGAAGAGGAAGACGGCCGCTATCCAGGTGGTAACGTTGGAGTCCAGGATGGCGCTCCAGGCCTTATCGTAGCCGGTGGGGATTATCATGGCTATGGGCTTGGAGAGATGCATCTCTTCGCGCATGCGCTCAAGTATCAGCACGTTCGCGTCTATGGCCATGGCGAGCGACAGGATCATGCCCGCTATGCCCGGGAGGGTGAGGGTGGCCGAGAAGTAGCTCATGGCCGCCAGCAGGAAGACGAAGTTCAGCCCCAGCGCTACGTCGGCTATGAACCCGCCGCCCTTGTAATAGACGACCATGAACAGGACCACCAGCAGGAAG
>JAJZVJ010000008.1 GCA_021845705.1 bacterium | reverse complement strand
TGCAGCGGAACCCCGAGGTAAGCCGGGTTTATCTCCGAGGCCGGGTTCGTGAAAGTGACGCTTATGGGGCAGGTTGTCGGGCTGCCGTAGCAGCAGCCGGCCATGAAACACCCGATCCTGCCGAAGGCGTGCCCCAGCGCCAGCGCCGGGGCGAAAAGGTCCGCCGCCTTTAACGCTTCAAGTTTGCGCCTGCGGGCCGTGATGAGGAACGCGGCCCCGCCGAAGATAAGCCCGCCGTAAAAAACGAAACCGTACTGGAAGCTCTTGAGGAGGTAAGCCGCTTTTGAGAAAAAGTCGTAGCCGAACTCCTTCCAGTAGGTGGCCGCGTAAAACAATTTGGCGCCCAGCATGCCGCTTATGACCGAGTAGAAGATAAGGTCGGAAAGAGGCTCTTTTTTGAAACCGGCGGGCCCGGCCTTGCGGAAAATGTACAGGATACCGGAAAGATAGCCCGTGGCCACCAGCAGGCCGTAGGTAGGAAGCTTGAAGGAGCCGAATTGCAGTAATATCGGGTGCATATATAAATCTTGCCAGCGGCCGGGCCCGGAAAAAACGGAGCTCCGGAACTAACTGTTCCTTTTTATAAAATTCACCGCCCGGGTGAAACTTGCCAGGGGGGAAGCCTCAATACCGCGTTCCCGGCAGAGTTTCAGCAGCCGGCCGGCGGCGTATACCTTATCGGCGAGAGCGGCGGCTTTAAGGTCGTTCGGCCCGTCGCCGAAAAAAACCACGCGGTAGCCCGCGTTCTTAAGGCGGCTGACCCGAGAGGCCTTAAAAGAGCTGAGGTCCGTGCTTTTCAGGAAAGGATAGGAGATCCGTATCCCTGTCCTGAGAACTTTCGCTTTGCCGAAGAACGACCTTACTTTAACGCCGTGTTTTTTAAAGAACGGGTCGGCGTACAGGTCCACCCCTCCGCTGGCTATCTCGAAGGGCACCCCGGCGGCTTCGCAGAACAGCGCGAAATCCCTGAACCCGGGCCTGGCCCTCACTTTTTTGCGGACGAAAGAGGCTATCACTTCTTCCGAGAGCGTGGCCCCCGAGAAAGCGCGCTTCATGAAATCCTCCACGCGCACCTTGAGCGAGTAGGAAGCCTCTATGGTCTTCTTGTCCGAAAAGCCGTAATGCAGCAGCAGGTGGTCGCCCACGTCGCGCAGGGTGATGGTGCCGTCGAAGTCCGAGACGGCCGCCCAGCCTTTCACCGTACCGCCTTCAGGAACTCGTCGCGCCGCCCGGCCCTGGCCAGTTTAAGGTACAGGTTGTATTCCTTCTGCACGCCGAAAGTGGATTTGTCCCCGTTATAGGAATGCCCCGGGTAGACCGCGGTCCCGTCGGGCAGGCCGGAAAGCCTCACGAAGCTGTCGTAAAGGGCTTCCGCGCTGGAGCCGGGCAGGTCCACGCGGCCGCATTCGCCCACGAAAAGCGTGTCGCCGGTGTAGACCCCTCCGCCGGCCTGGTAGCAGACCGAGCCGGGGGTGTGCCCCGGGGTGTGCAGCACGCCTATCCTGAGCGCCCCGGCCTCTAGCTTTTCGCCGTCGTGCACAGGCCGGAGGACCGGCGGCTTCCCTTCCAGCATGAAATAGTCGGCCTCGTGAAGGTATACCGGCAGGTCGTTGTCGGCGCGGGTAAAAAAAACCACCCCGTTCACGTGGTCCGGGTGCGCGTGGGTGAGAAGCACGCACTGGAGCTTCAGGCCTTCCTGCTTAATGAATTCCTGCAGTTTCTCCGGCTGCCAGGCCGGGTCTATTACGGCGGCCTCCTTCGAATCCGCGTCCCAGAGCAGGTAGGAGAAGTTATCCATGGGCCCGAGCTTGAACTGCCGTGTTTTCATTTGTCGGACTCCTTCGGGGGCGGGAAGCGGTACTCGGTCTCGTCCGGCCTTATCAGGCCCAGTTCCTTGCGGGCGGCCTGCTCTATGGCCGGTTTCGCGCCTATCTCTTTAAGTTTCCTCTCAAGGTCGGCGCGCTGCAGTTCCAGCTGCGCCTTTTCCGCGCGGAGCTTGCGGAATTCCGTGTAGTTCTTTATCAGGCTGCGGAAGCCGCGGTTGCCCAGCAGGATGAAAGCCAGCGCCAGAATGGCCAGGTATTTGAGTTTGAATTGGAACCTGATCTTTTTCATCGCTTTCAAGGGCCGGGGAGGCGGTTCTCTAACGCCGGGCCGTTAGATAAAAAGCCCCGTCCGGTTCACTACGGACGGGGGCTTTGGCGAAAGGCTTTTACTTGAACTTGAAAACGCTGTCTTTCGCGTAGCGGGCCTTTTTCCCCAGCTCTTCCTCTATGCGGATCAGCTGGTTGTACTTGCACAGCCTCTCGGAGCGGCAGGGCGCCCCGGTCTTTACCGCGCCGGCGTTGGTGGCGACGGCCAGGTCCGCTATGAAAGGATCCTCGGTCTCCCCGGAGCGGTGCGAGATGACCGTGGCGTAGCCGGCCTTATGGGCCATTTCTATCACGCGGATAGTCTCGGTCAGGGAGCCAATCTGGTTAAGTTTTATAAGGATAGCGTTGGCCACGCCTTCCTCTATGCCTTTCTTCAGGCGCTCCGGGTTGGTGACGAACAGGTCGTCGCCGACCACGCGGGATTTCTTCGCCAGGTGCTTGGAGAGGTAATCCCAGCCTTCCCAGTCGTCCTCGGCGAGCGGGTCCTCGTAGGAGATTATCGGGAAATGCTTTCTCCACTCCGAATATTTGGAGGTGAGGTCCTGGTAGCTCAGGTTGGAGCCTTCGAACACGTAGCGGTCGTTCTGGAAGAATTCGCTGGCGGCGGAGTCCAGGGCTATCTGCACTTCCTTGAAGGTGTAGCCGGCGTCCTTGATGGAGTTGCAGATGGTCTCCAGCACCGCTTCGTGCGTGAAGATCTTGGGGGCGAAGCCGCCCTCGTCGCCCACGGACGTGCTGTAGCCGGCCTTGGTGAGGACCTTCTTGAGCGTATGGTAGATCTCGCAGCCCATGCGTATCGCGTCGGTGAAGCTGGGCGCGCCCGTAGGGACTATCATGAACTCCTGGATGCTGATGCCGGAATCCGCGTGCTTGCCGCCGTTGATGATGTTCATCATGGGGGCCGGGATCACGAAATCCTTGTGCTTCAGGCCGTAGGCCTTGCGGATATACGCGTAGAGCGGGAGCTTGGCGGAGGCGGCGCCCGCGCGCGCCAGCGCCATCGAGACCGAGAGGATCGCGTTCGCGCCAAGCTTGCTCTTGGTCTGGGTGTCGTCGAGCTTTATCATCATCTCGTCTATCTTTATCTGTTCGGCCTTCAGGCCTATTATTTCGTCCGCTATGGCGGTATTGACGTTCTCAACGGCCTTGGTAACGCCCTTGCCCTGGTAGCGCTTCCCGCCGTCGCGCATTTCCAGCGCCTCGTGGGTGCCGGTGGAGGCGCCGCTCGGCACCGCCGCGCGCCCGAAGGAGCCGTCGGTCAGCAGTATGTCGGTTTCCACGGTGGGGAAACCGCGGGAGTCGAGTATTTCCCTGGAAGTGATCTTCTTGATTTTAGCGTCCATTTTTTTCTCCTGGGTTGTCCGGCGCCTTAGGCGGCGCAGGAACCTTAAAATTTTCCGGTCATTATCTTCTTGCCGGCCTCGTTCAGGGCGGCCGTTTTCTGGGCGGTAGGCGACTCGGCGTAGATGCGCACGAGCGGCTCCGTGCCGGACGGGCGCAGGCCCAGCCAGCTGCCGTCCTTCATTATGAACTTGAAGCCGTCCGTGTGGTCTATGCGCCAGACGGAAGCCCCGGCCAGGTTAAGCGGCGGGTTCACGCGCAGGCGTTCCACCAGGACGTCCATGTTCAGGTTCCTGTCCACCGCCAGGCTCACCCTGGAGTTCACGAAATTCCCCACGCGCTTGTTCAGGTCCGCCAGTATCTTCCTGACCGGTTTGCGCTCGTAGGCCACCATCTCCGCCATAAGCAGGCAGGCCAGGATGCCGTCTTTTTCGGGGACGTGGTTCATTATGGACAGTCCGCCGGATTCTTCCCCGCCCAGCAGGTACTGGCCCGTGCGCAGCAGATTGCCGATATGCTTGAACCCGACCGCCGTTTCGCGTACTTCAAGGCCGTGGTGGCGCGCTATCGCGTCCGCGAAATGGGAAGTCATAACGGAGCGGGCGAATTTGCCTTTCAGGCCGCGGTTCTTCACCAGGTGCTCAAGGACCAGGCCGAGCACCAGGTTGGGCGAGATCCAGGTTCCGTCGGAATCTATTATCCCGAAGCGGTCGGCGTCGCCGTCGCAGGCCAGGCCCAGGTCCAGTTTGTTCTTAAGCACCGAGTCCCGCAGGCCCTTCAGGTTCTCTTCGCCGGTATCGGGGGCGCGGCCGCCGAAAAGAACGTCCCGTTCCTCGCGCAGGCCGATGACTTTCGCCCCGGCTTTCTCAAGGAGCGGGCGCAGGTAGGAGCGCGCCGCCCCGTTAACGGAGTCGGCCGCTATTTTCAGCCCCGCTTTCTTTATCGCGCCGAGGTCCAGCAGGGTGTCGAGCTGCTTGAAATAGTTGGCGTGGAAATCCTCCACCTTTATGATGCCGGCGGTAACCCCATGCTCGAAGGGGATATGCTTCTCGACTTCGGCTATGGTCAAAGCCTGCACCCGGACTTCCAGGTCGTTGGTGATCTCGGGCATGGCCGGTCCGCCCCAGTAGGGCGTCCACTTAAAGCCGCTATAATGCGGCAGGTTCTGGCTGGCGGTTATCGTTACGCCGCCCGAGGCGAAGGTGCGCGTTACTTCCCAGGCTACTACCGGGGCGGGGGCTTCCGTGCCGGAGATCACGGCAGTTATGCTTTCCGCGGCCAGGGCTTCGGCTACGTTCCTGGCAAAATCCTCGGAGAGATAGCGGGTGTCATAGCCTATTATAACGGTGGCTGTTTTCGGCGCCGGTTTCCCGGCTTTGCGGAGGTTAAGCAGGTATTCCTCGCCTTTGTACCCGTACTCTTTGTTCTCCCGGACATGCTCCGCCGCGGCATGGGCTACGCGCCTCAGGCTTGAAAGCGTGAAATCTTCGCTTATAACGGCCCTCCATCCGGAGGTGCCGAACTTTATATTTTGGGTTGCCATAGTTACTGAAATATAGCAAAAGAAAGCCACGAAAAGCAAAAAAAATGAAAAAATCCATTGGCCGGGGGGGAAACGCGCCCGCAAAGGTGCGCGGGCGGCCTTTTTTTTGTAAAATATATGAACTTCATGAAGAACTTGCTAATATCCGCTCTCGCGCTTTTCGCCGGGCCCGCGGCCGCGGCCGCAGGGGTGCCGCAGCCGCCGGTTCTAACGGCCCCCGCTCTTTGGCCCGGGGCGCCGGTCCAGGTCAGGGCCGACACGGCCCCGGTCCGCGTAATGGAGCTTAAAGGTTATATTTCCTCCTGGACCCAGGACTGTTCCGGGACCGCCTGCCAGCTCCCGAAGCCGGGTGAGCGCAACCGGCCGGTAACGCTGAAACTGGCCATGCCGTCCGCTCCCGGGGAGGCCTCCGCGGCCGCGGCGTCCGAGAAACTGGCCCTGCCGGGCGGCGTGGAACTGGCCGCCGATATGAATTTCTACGCTATCTGCCCCTACGGAGGGACCGGGAGCTGCGAAGGAAGATATTTCCAGGCCCAGGTCTCTTTTTCCGGGGCCGCCGGCGCTTTCTGCGCCGCCGCCCTCAACGCCGCCGATTTCGCGCCCTTCCCGGTGCTTGTCTGCGCCGGGGCCCTGCCCGACGGGCGCCGTTTCGGAGTAACACTGCACCGGCAGCCCCTTTAAAATGGACAAAGAAAAACCCGAAGCGTTCCCCGGTTCCGGCCTGGCGCCGGAACTGGCGGCTTATTTTTCGGCACTGACCAAGGCCGATGAGGGCTACGCGGCGCATGTGCTACGCGCCATGGAAGCGGCCGGCAACCGCGGCCTATCCGTTTCCGCGATGGAGGGGCGCCTGCTGGAATCCCTCGCGCGGCTTTCCGGCGCCAGGAAGGCCGTGGAGATAGGTTCCCTTTACGGCTATTCGGCCCATTGGATAGCCCGCGGCCTGCCGGAAGGCGCCAGGCTTTATTCCCTTGAGAACGACCCCGGGTGCGTGAACGCCGCCAAGGACGGGGTAGAAGCTTCGGGGCTCGCGCGCGAGATCACGGTCATGGAAGGGCCCGCTCTCGACAGCCTTAAGACCTTGTCCAAGCTGGCTCCTTTCGACTTCTTTTTTATGGACGCCGATATATCGAACTACCCGGCCTACCTGCGCTGGGCCGCCGCCAGCCTTAAGACGGGCGGGCTGGTCGTCGCCAGGGGGGCGTTCATCAAGGGAAAAGCCTGCTGCGGGGACGCCGAGGCCTCCGGCAATTCCGCCGCGCGCTCCCTGCGCGAATTCTTCCATGTCCTTTTCGATGCCGACCGTTTCGTTTCTTCCGCGGTAATTCCCGCGGGGGAAGGCCTGGCGGTCGGGATAAAGGGATGATCCGTCCTTCATGAAGAAATTTTTTTTTGCCGCCTGCCTGCTCGTAGTCTGCGGGTGTGCCGGGCAGCCCCAGGCGCGCCCCAGGCTGGCCAAAAAAGGCCTGCCCGCCCCCGAGATAAGCCTTAAAATAATACTCGGTTCCCCCGCCGGCCGGCTTGCGGGCTGGGATGAACTTAAGGGAAAAGTCGTGGTGCTTGAGTTCTGGGCCACCTGGTGCGAGCCCTGCGCGGACGCCCTTCCCGCGTTTAACCTGCTGGCCGAAAGGTTCCGCGGCCAGCCGGTGGTCTTTATCCACGTCACCGACGAGAGCGAAGAGGACGTAAGGGAATTCATGAGGACCAGGCGCATTCGCGGCTGGGTGGCTCCCGAGGCGGGCGCGGAAGTTTTTAAAGCTTTCCGGGTTTATGAACGGCCGTTCTCCGTTCTTATCGATAAGGCGGGGACCGTCGCGTCTTTCCCGGGACCGGACGGCCCCTCCGCTGAAAGTCTGATGAGCCTGCTCGCGGGACAGGAGCCCGCCTCCGGGACTTCCGTCTCTACCGGCCCGGCGCTGGCGGAATTTTATATTTCAAAGTCCGCCGGGGGCGGCGGTACGGCCCGGTACGGCCCGGCGTCCCTTAACGCCTCCGCCATGCGGCTGGAGTACGCGCTGGAGTGGCTCTACGGCAGGGTAGACAGGTTCGATATAAAGCCCGGGGCGGGGCCGGCCATGGCCGGGCGCTACGATATCCGCATGCGCCTGCCGGCCGGGCGCGAGGCGCAGAAAACCGGCTTCTTCTTGAAAGGGCTGGAGTCCTCCCTGGGACTGAAGGTCAAAAAAACCGAGAGCGAGGCGGAGGCGTACGTTCTTAAGAAAGCTCCGGGTGGGCTCGTCAACGTAAAGCGGCACCCCGATTACGGCGTGACGGAGCTCAACGGGGCGCTGCTCGAGGTAAAAGGGGGGTCCTTCTCCGCGGTGGCGTCCAGGCTCAAGGAAGTGCTGCGCCAGCCGGTGCTGGACGAGACTGGCGCCGCCGGGCCTTTCGAGTACAACTTCGAGCTGGCTTCGGCCGACCCGAAGGTGATAGATGCGCAGCTGCGCAGGCAGCTGGGCCTGAGGCTGGCGCGGCTGCGCCGCAGGATAACCGTAGTGGAAGTGTCCAAAAACAAATGAAACGTCTCTCTTCAAAACCCACGGTCTACCTTATCGACGGTTCCAACTTCTCCCTGCGGTTCTGGGAAAAAGCCGGCGGCTCATCCCCCGCGGAACTGGAGAGGGAGTTCCTGGGCTGGCTGGGCGGGATAGCGCGTACGGAAAACCTGCGCGCCTCTTGCTTCCGGGTGGTCTTCGACGGGCCTTACCGCCGGGCGGGCGCGGCGGGGCCCTCCATAACGGTTTATTACAGCGATTCGGAACCCGCCGACGAGATGCTGGTGGAACGGGGCTATTTCATGCATACCGAGGGGATACGGGCGATAATCGTGACTTCCGACAACGGCCTCAGGGACCGCGCCGCCGCCGAGGGCGTAAAGACCATGACCTGCGAAACCTTTCAGCACCTGGCGCAGGCCGAGCTGCGCAAGGACAGCCGGTAAATTTGTAGAATAGTGCTCTGGCAGCGGCGCTGCGGCGGGAACGGTTTAAAACTAATTGGCAGACGCGTACCTGCTTTATTGACTTTGCGTGTGCCATTCGGTAGTATCTAGGATTATGAATCGCCGCACATGGTCAGAAGCCCAGTTACGCGCAGCTGTGAGTAATTCCACAAGCTACAGGCAGGTCCTATCAAAATTAAAGTTGAGGGAAGCCGGTGGAAATTACGCTCAACTGAAGAAGTATGTTTCAGAGCTTGGACTTAAAACTGTACATTTCACTGGAAGAGCCTGGAATAGGGGCTTAACCGGCAAGGGCGTTCCTCGTATCCCGCTCGAAAAAATTCTGGTTAAAGACAGCTCTTTCCAGAGTTTTAAGCTGAAAAAGAGGTTATTCGCAGCTAAACTGAAGCCTATGCGTTGTGAGGAATGCGGCTGGGCAAAAATATCGGCGGACGGATATCTCCCCCTGGAGCTGGATCACATAAACGGCGACGGGCGTGATAACAGGCTGGAAAATCTGCGTGTTTTGTGTCCTAACTGCCACAGCCTCAAGCCTGCGCATAGAGGGCGCAACAGCGTTAAGAAAGCCCGGGTGCTGTAACTGGTAGCCAGAGCTGACTTAAAATCAGCTGGAGGTTTCCTCCGTGCGGGTTCGAGTCCCGCCCCGGGCACATGTTTTGTCGGTATTTTTCGGGAATTATTTTCGGAGGTAAAATGGGATTCGCACCTGAAGGGATAAAACTTATAGCGGGCGGGATCGCCGCGGCGGCCGCGGGCGGCGTTCTGATGGTCTGGTCCATGGCGCTGGGCGTGCCGGTGCTTTTTCTGGGCCTGGCTTTCGCCGCTTTTTCGGCTTACTTTTTCCGCGACCCGGACCGCGACAAGGTCTTTGCCCCCGGTGAGGTAGCCTGTCCCGCCGACGGCACCGTGATGAGCGTTAAGAACGAAGGGACGCCGGGCGTAACCGTGGTCCGCATCTTCCTTTCGGTGCTGAACGTGCACGTGCAGCGCGCCCCGATGGAAGGCAGGATAGAAAGGACAAAATACACCAAGGGCAGGTTCGCCATAGCCTACAAGCCCGAGGCCGCGCAGAACGAGCGCAACCTTATCCGCATCACCGGCGAGTACGGCCGCTTCGTGGAAGTAGAGCAGATAACCGGTTCCATAGCGCGGCGCATAGCCTGTTACGTCAAGGAAGGCCAGGCCATCCGCCAGGGCGAGCGCATCGGCATGATCTATTTCGGTTCGCAGGTGGCGGTCTACCTGCCGGAGACCGCGCGCGTGCTGGTAAAGCCCGGAGACAAGGTCGCCGGCGCCGAAACCCCGCTGGCCCTCTGGTAAAGCGGGGCGTAGTTTCCAAGAGAGGAATTAAAATGGAAGAAATACAGACAAAAAAACGCATAGACATGGTCAAGCTGAAAAAAACGGGGGCGATAGTGCTCCCTTCCATCTTCACCATCGCCAACATGGCTTTCGGTTTTTTCGCCATCCTGCTGGCCTCCGACGGCAGGTTCGTGAACGCGGCGTGGTTCATAATAATCTCCTACGTGATGGACATGCTGGACGGGCGCGTGGCGCGCCTGGTGCACGGCGAAAGTTCCTTCGGCGTGGAGATAGACTCCCTCTCCGACTGGATCTCTTTCGGCATAGCGCCGGCCTACCTTATTTACAAGCTGGTGCTGAAGGATTACGGCGTCTGGGGCTACCCGGTGGCCTTCCTGTACGTGCTCTGCGGGGCGCTGCGCCTTGCCCGGTATAACGTCACGTCCCATTTCGGCGGAAGCTCCAAGGATTACTTCCAGGGGCTGCCCATACCCGGCGCCGCCGGCATCCTGGTGTCCTTCGTGCTGGCCTACAGCATGCTTGAAGGCGAAGGCGGCACGCGCAGCATACGCGTGGTGATGGACCAGATGCCTTATGTGTACGCGGCCATCCCGTTCATAATGATAGCCCTGGCGCTCCTGATGGTTTCCTCGGCGCCGTACGCCGCCTTCAAGGGCGACATGTTCAAGGCCAACTCCATAAAAGGGCTGCTCGTGATAACCGCGCTGCTTTCCCTAATAGTGGCTTACCCCCAGGACGCGCTGTTCCTGTTCTTCTCGCTGTACGCCGTTTCCGGCGTCATAGCGGGGATCTATAAATCTTTAAAAGGCGTACTGAGTTCCAAAGAAGTATAGCTTAAGGCGTAAAAAAAGCCCGGACCTTCAAGGCCCGGGCTTTTTTTGTTCTCGCCGGCGCTAGTTAGTGCGGATATCCGGCTTTGCGTCCTGCTTCCTCGGGAAGAGCGGCGGAACTTTCTGCGGCTCGGTGCCCTCGGCCGTCCTGCCTACGCCGAGCTGCAGGTGCATCCGGCTCGCGGTGTCCGGCATGAAAGGGTCTATCCAGCCGGCTATAAGGCGCAGGCACCAGACCATCTCGTGCAGGAACGGTTTCAGGGCCTCGGAATTATTCTTGGCCATCTCCCAGGGCTTCCTGGTGTCCACCAGACGGTTCAGGGTGCCGACGCCCTGCCAGATCTTTTCCAGCGCTTCGCTGAACTGCAGGGCTTCGAGGCTGTGGTGTATGGCCGGGGTCCAGGAAGAGAGCTCCTTGAAAGTTTCGGAATTCTCCGGCTTCTCGGGGAGGCGGTGGTCAAGGTGTTTGGCCGCCATGTTCATGACGCGGGAGAAGAGGTTCCCCAGGTCGTTGGCCAGGTCTGAATTGTACCTGCGGCGGAAGGCCTCCATGGAGAAGTCCCCGTCCTGCCCGAACGTTACCTCGCGGAAGATGAAATAGCGCAGGGCGTCCACGCCGTATTCCCTGACCACGTCCTCGGCCTTTATATAGTTGCCGCGGGACTTGGACATCTTGTCGCCGTTTATGGTCCACCAGCCGTGCGCGTAAACCTTGCGCGGCAGCTCCACTCCCAGCGCCATCAGCATGGCGGGCCAGATAACGCCGTGGAAACGGAAAATTTCCTTGCCCACCAGGTGCACGTCGGCGGGCCAGAGGACGGAGAAATCCGGGGAAGGCTTTTCGGGGTTATAGCCCGCTCCGGTGGCGTAATTGAGCAGCGCGTCGAACCAGACGTAGACGGTGTGCTTCGGGTTGGACCTGACCGGAACCCCCCAGGAAACTTTTGTGCGGGAGACCGAAATGTCCTTAAGGCCGGATTTGGCGAAGTTTATCAGCTCCTGCGCGCGGTAGCGCGGGGAGAGAAAATCCGGGTGCAGCTCGTAATGTTTAAGCAGGGCTTCCTGGTATTTTGAAAGCTTGAAGAAATAAGTTTCCTCGCTCACGCGCTCCACGGGGCGCGCGTGCACGGGGCAGTTCTTTTCCTTAAGCTCGCCCTCGTCGTAAAAGGCCTCGCAGGAACTGCAGTACAGCCCCTCGTAGGAGCCCAGGTAGATGTCGCCGCTCCGGATCAGTTTCTCGAACACGGCCTGCACCCCGGCTTCGTGCGCGGGGTCGGTAGTGCGTATGAAATAGTCGTATTTCACGTTCAGGGTTTTCCAGAGCTCGCGGAAATCCGCGGAGATGCCGTCGCACCAGGCTTTGGGCTCCACGCCCTTTTCCCTGGCTATCTTTTCTATGTTGGAGCCGTGCTCGTCGGTGCCGGTCTGGAAATGTACCGGGATGTCTTTGGCGCGCAGGTGGCGGGCCAGGATGTCGGCGGCAAGGGTAGTGTAGGCGTGGCCTATATGCGGCTTGTCGTTAACGTAATAGAGCGGGGTCGTGATGTAATATTTCTTGGTTCTCATTGTCGCCTCCGGCTGTGTTATTCGGGTTTTACCAGGTCTTCTATCTTTATACCGGCGCGCTCGCTTTCAAGGAGGGCCGTTTCAAGCAGCAGCTGGTAGGAAACGTTTCGGTCGGCCATGCGGCGCAGGTCCAGGGTACGGCGCAGCAGGGCGGTCAGCCTGGTTTTGGCCGTGCCCTCGGCGGCGCGCCAGGCGCCGCGGGTTTTAGCCAGCAGCAGGTCAAGCAGCGTTTTTACCTCGTCGCGGGCCTTGTGGCTGTCGCGCGGCAGCCCGGAGGAGAACTTGAAGATCCTGGCCTGGTCGCCGGGACGCAGCGCCGAAACCCTCTTCAGGAAAGCGCCCGCCTCGGCCGCTTTCTCCAGTGAACCCCCGGCGAGGCCGGCCAGGGAGGCCGCCTCGTCCGGCCCGGCTCCCCTGGCTTCCAGGATGGTCTTTAAAGCGGCCTTAGGGAGGCGCCCGAACTCTATTACGCAGGAGCGGGAGAGTATGGTTTCCAGCAGCGAGGTTTTTTTTGAGACGGTGAGGATGACAAGGGTGCCCGGCGGGGGCTCTTCGAGGGTTTTAAGCAGGGCGTTCTGGGCCTGCGGCATAAGCGCCTCGGCGTCGCGCACTATGAAGATCTTCCACGCGGAAAGCATGGGCTTCTGCTGCGCCCAGCGGGTTAGTTCGCGCATCGTGTCTATCTTGAGGTTCGCGCTCTCGGCCTCGTCGAGCAGCGCTGCCTGGAAAGCCGTATCCACCACGCGTATATCCGGGTGCGCGCCGCTCGCGGCCTGCAGGCAGGAGAGGCAGGCCCCGCATGGGTCCGAAGGGTCCGTATGGAGCTTGACGGGTTCCTGTTCCTGCTCGGGCGCCGGCGCGGGGGCAGGTGCGGCGAAAAGGTCGTCCGGGTCCGGGGCGGGGGGAGCCGGCGGTTTTTCCCTGTGCGCGGCATGAGAGCAGTTAAGCGTTTTGGCGAATTCCACCGCGGCCAGGAATTTCCCCGTGCCCGGAGCGCCGTGAAAGATCATGGCCGGGGGCACGCGGCCGGATTCTAGGAGCGCGCGCAGCCGTTTGATGGTCTTGTCCTGGCCCAGTATTGATGAGAATGACATTGTGTTGTTAAAGCGCGGACGGGCGGCGGTTCTTAGCCATTAAGGCGTACAGCGAGCGGAGGGAGACTTTTAAAACGTCGGGCTTTAAAAGGACCCTGGCTACGTGGGAGCGGATATCGTCCTGTATGGCGCTTACCGGCCGGCCGGCGTCCACGCGCGTTATCCCGGGCTGGCGGGACAGCAGTTTGTAGGCCATGTTAACGCGCCGCCTGAAGGACGCGGGTTCGCGCTCTATGCGGTCGGGGCCCGCGGTTTTCTGGGCCAGGCGTTCCCGCTCGGCGAAAACCTTGTCCGGGATGTCCATTACCATGGTCAGGTCCGGCTTCAGGCCCAGGGTGGCTATGTGGTTCAGGGTCTCTACGGTTTTCAGCGGAAGGCGGCGGCCGTAGCCCTGGTAAGCGGTGGTGGAAAGCGTGTAGCGGTCGCAGATCACGACCTTCCCGGCTTTCAGCGCCGGGATTATCTTTTCAAGCGTATGTTTTATCCTGTACGTTTCGTAGAGGAAAAGCTCGGTCATCGGCTCTATGTCGCTTTTCGGGTCCAGCAGGATCTTGCGTATCTTCTCCGACAGGTAGGTGCCGCCGGGTTCGCGGGTGAGCATGACTTCCCGGCCGCGCTCCTCCTCCAGCCATTTTTTGAGCATGGAGGCCTGCGTGGATTTCCCGGACCGGTCCGGTCCTTCCAGGACTATAAAAATACCCCGTTTCATAACTACATGATAGCAAAGCCCGGAGCCCGGAGGGTAGGGGGGTCGGCAGGCGGTCTTTATGAACACTCTGAATAGCCGCAGTCGTGGCAGGTGGGGCCGGAGCAGCCGGACTCGTAGCTGACGTTGGAGGAGTAGCACTTGGGGCAGTACTGGGTGCGCGAGGCCTCCCACAGCTCCAGCTTCTCCTGGCCGTTTATCTCGGCGTCGGTGGCTATGATGCCGGTGCGCTTGAGGTGGCTGCGGAGCGCCACGGCGATGGCGTGCGCCACGGAGTTGATGCGGTTCTCGCCGAGGCCCATGGGCCTGTCGCCCTTCACGGAATTGAGGTGCTTTATTATCTTTATCGGGTCGCCGCCTTCCTCCAGGTACTTGGAAAGCAGTATCCCGATAAGCGAGGTCATGCCGCTTATCTCGGTGCCCAGCGGGGGCATGTTGGTGAAGACCTGGTAGGGGCCGTGCTCGTTGTAGTTGATGTGCACGTGCAGCGGGCCGTAGCCGGTCTTCAGCTGGAAATACTCGGACGAGACGCCGAAGGACTGGTATGGCGCTTTCTTCTTCTTGGTCTTGGCCTGCGGCTGGGTCCCGGTGTTAATGTTCAGGACCTGCTGCGCCTTGCAGCCGTCGCGGTAGACGGTAAGGCCCTTGCAGCCAAGCTTGTGGGCCAGCATATAGCAGTTCCTGACGTCTTCCACCTTGGCGGAAGTGGCCATGTTGATGGTTTTCGAGACCGCGTTGTCAGTGTGCTTCTGGAAGGCCGCCTGGATCTTGATGTGGTTCTCGACGGATACGTCGTGAGCGGTGGGAAAAAGGTCCTGCACGTGTTTCGGGATCTCGGGGATGCCGCGCACGGCTTTGTGGTTCGCCTCGATCTTTTTCCACAGTACTTTCTCGTCCAGGCCGAAATAATGGTGCTCCTTCGCTATCTGCTTGAACAGCGTGTTCACTTCGAAGAAAGTGTCTTTCGCTTCGGCGTCCTGGTTGTTCTTTATGGCGTCCAGGGCCTTGGCGTTGTAGCGGGTGTAGGCTATGGCGAAGAACGGCTCTATGCCCGAGCCCTGCAGCCCGGCGGCTATGGCTATGGTCCCGGTAGGGGCTATGGTAGTGCGCGAAGCGTTGCGGGGCCGCGCGGCCAGGCCTTTGAAGTGGCGGCTTTCCGTGTCGTAGATGGAGCCTTTCCAGTTCTGGAACACGCCGCGCTCGCGGGCCAGGTCTTCGGAAGCTTCCAGTGCTTTATCGTTCAGGAACTTCATCACTTCTTCGGCTTTCTTCAGGCCGGCGGGGCTGTCGTAGGCCACGCCCAGTTTTACGGCCGTTTCCGCCCAGCCCATTACGCCAAGGCCTATCTTGCGGTTGCCCTTGGCTATCTTCTCTATCTCCGGCAGGGGATAATTGTTTATCTCTATGACGTTGTCCAGGAAGCGCACGGCCATGGCTACGGTTCCGGCCAGGCGTTCCCAGTCCATGGTACCTTTCGTGAATTCTCCTTTTACATAGTTGGCCAGGTTTATCGAGCCCAGGTTGCAGGCTTCCCACGGCAGCAGCGGCTGTTCGCCGCAATTAGCGCTTATAATTCCAGCAGAAATTAGCGAGTGGGTTTCTGGTTCCGTCGTGCAGTATACATCTGTCTGTCTGGCCGACTTGATAGTTTTTACACGGGTAATAAAAGATTCCTGGTAAGCACCGCGAGTAAGAGTAGTCTCGAAAGCAATGGCCTTGTTTTGCTTTGACGGAGTGAGGAAACCGATTTCTTTCAGGAAACGCGCGCGATTTTGGCGTGTTATCACAAGTTCATACTGGTCGCTGAAAGAATAAAGTTTCTGATTCCTCGCCGAGTCGGGCATCAGCTTCCTGCCGGCTTTACGGCGTAAATATAGCTGAGAAACAATTCCCTCATTAAGCAGCAGCAACTGAACTTCCTGCAGTAGTTTTTTTGAGCTGTTAGCCAGCCGGATGGAGCCGTAGTGGATCCGCTTTGAAATGTTAACGGTTCCGTCCGCGGTAAACAGCGCTGATAAGAACCCGAGCACCGCCTCGCGCGGGGCTCTCCACAAGGCTTCCGGCACCTGCTTATGCAGACCGTCCTTTTCATGGACGCCGAGCGAGTTTAATAAGTAATACAGGGCTGATTTATAGTATTGAGCGAGCGTGCCGTTCCTTTCTATTTCGGAACCTTCGAGCCCCGTCCATTGCTTTATAAGAGCGCAGAATTTAGGGGCCAGGACCTTTTTCTCCTCATCGCCGTACATGAGGCCCACGGTGTAGTTGGGCACCTGCCGTCCCCCCGGCGTTTCCGCGCTGACCCAGCCGTCTCCCGTCAGCCAGCCCAGGAGTTCGCCCAGTTCCCTTGACCATTTTTTAGGGAGGATGGCCTCGCCGCGCTCCGCTCTCGCTTTAAGCTTGTTCTCTGCGATAAAGGGGGGGAGATCGTAACTTCGGCTCCAGACACCGGCGCCGGATTGTATCAGCAAACGGTCGCCGGGTTTCAGGTCTTTAAGTTCCACAAGCCCGCCCGGGGTGAAGAACTTATGGTCTTCCGTGGCCGTAACCTCGAAACCGTGTTCTGTCTCAAGCGTGAAAACAGGCCAGTTTTTCCTGGTCTTAAATACAGGGACGGCTTTTTTCAGGGCGACGCCCATTTCTGCTCTGACGGCCACGGCAGTTCCGCCTTCGCCCTGAGCTTCACGGATGGCCGGCACCCTTCTGTCTGTGGCCACGGAGATTTCAGCCTTGTCTATAAAAAGCTCTTCAAAAGTTAAAAGGCCGCGGTCGGTAGCCAATCTGACCGAACCGGCAAAACACGGATTAGTGCTTTCTATCTGCCCCAGTTCCGGGGTGGGGTTGGAATTAGTGTCGTTTATGCGGTCTATGAAAACTATGCCCGGGTCCCCGGTGGCCCAGGCCGATTCGGTTATGGAATCGAACACTTCCCTGGCTTTAAGCGTGCCGGCCGTTTCCCTGTTCCGGGGGTTCACCAGGTCGTAGCTGCCGTTGGTCTCCACCGCCTTTATGAATTTGTCGTCGAGCGCTATCGAGATGTTGAAGTTCTCCAGCACCCCGGGCTGCGACTTGATGGTTATGAAGTCCTTTATTTCCGGGTGCCAGTAGGGGAGTATCCCCATGTTAGCGCCGCGGCGGGTCCCGCCCTGCTTCACCACGTCGGTAAGCTTGTCGAAGAGCTTCATGAAGGAGATGGCGCCGGAGGCCACGCCGTTGGTCTTTTTTACGGTGTCGCCCTTCGGGCGCACGCGGCAGAAAGAGAAGCCGGTGCCGCCGCCGGATTTCTGTATAAGGCTCTGGGCGGTGAGGGCCTTGGCTATGCCTTCCATCGAATCCGGCACCGGCAGCACGTAGCAGGCCGAGAGCTGCTGCAGGTCGCGGCCCGCGTTCATCAGGGTGGGGGAGTTGGGCAGAAAATTGAATTCCGCCATCATGTTGTAAAAGCCGTTCTTCCAGAGGTCGGCCGCTTCGCGCGCGGCGTCTATGGTCTTGTAGGCCGTTTCAAGGTTGGCCACGAACTTCATGAAGTTCTCTTCGCGCTCGGAGGATTCTGCGAGGCCTTCGTGGAAGTAGAGGGTGCGATGCCGCTCTCCGCCGTCCGTGTTCTCGTGCACGCGGAAGTTGACGCCCTTGAAAACGCCCCATTTCTCGGCGTCGGGATGGAAGATTATTTCGGAAAGGGAGATGTTATGCGCTACGCGCTCAAAAAGCTGTTCGGGGGAGTTGTCGTCCCGCAGGTATTTGTCCTTTATCACCTTGGCCTGGTTCTCGCTTACGCTGATGGCTTTTCTCGTTATAGTGACGGTCTTCATTTTTCTTATTACGTCCTTGGTTTTTCTGATTTCCCAATACCCTGCCTTTCGCCGCGCGGGAGCTTAGCTCGTCCCGCGGCCAGGCCTTTTCAGTAAATTTGTTCGGACTGCGCCCCGCTCCGGCCGCCCCCGGGGCTTTACCGCGGGCCGGGCTTAGTGTCTTGAACCTTGAACCAAAAAGCTTTGGAATAAGGTTAATCTATCAATACTTAAAACCCTTGTCAAATCTGCCGTCGTGACCGTTAAAAAATCCGTTTCCGGGGCTAAAATTGTTATAATCGAAATATCGGTTTTCCCAATGGAAAATAAGAAAAAAAGGGGTTTGGAACTTTCCCAGGCCCAGGTTCTGCGCCAGGACCTGCGGCTCTTCTCCGTCCTGTCCAGCCCGGAGCAGGAATTTCTGCGGCAGGCCGCGGAACTGGAGGCGGACCCGCTTTTCGCCAGGCTTTGCGCTCAGGGCCCTGACGGCAGCGCCGCCGTGATCAGGAAGCGCTTCGCGGGAGCGTCCTTCGCGTTCGGGCTTGCCTGCGGCGACGACGCCCTCGCGGCCGCCGCGTGTTCCGGCGGCAGCGCCGGCGAATGGCTTGCGGAAAGGCCCGCTATGCTTGAGCTGGCCCGCCGCGCCGGCCAGGAAAATTTTGAGAAATATTTCCTTTCCGGCGAACTGTTCAGCCCCGCCGCGGCGGGGCGCGCCTGCGGCCTTTCCCCGGCCGAGGTTTCCGCTCTTAAAAATTTCGCCGACGCTTTTGTGCTGGCTTATGAAAATATACCTCCCGCCGCCCTGCCAGCCCTGTACCTGCGCTGCGCGGCCAGGATAAGCGCCGAAGGCGGGAAACTCTCCGTGGCCTACACACACCCGGCCTATTTCCGCGGGGCCTACAGCATAAACGGCGCCGCGCTTTCGGGCCTGGTGAAAAGCGGCGCGCTCACACGTGAAGAGGCGGCCAGGGCGCGCACCCTCACCGCCCGCGCCCAGCGCATAGCCTGGCGGAAATCCGGGTTCCACAGGGTACTGACCGCTATAGTGGAAGCCCAGGCGGACTTCCTCCTGCATAAGACCGCGCTTAAGCCTTTCACCCAGCGCGGGCTGGCCGAGCGCGTAGACCTTAACCCCGGCACCGTCTCAAGGCTTATAGCCGCCAAGACCATAATGGCGCCCTGGGGAGAGGAAATAAGGCTGAAAGATCTTTTTAAACGGAAAAACGCCTATATAATTGATAAAATAAGAGACGTACTGGGGGGTGCCGACCGGAAGCTTACGGACCTGGAAGTGGCGGATACACTTAAAAATATTTACGGCATACGCGTCTCACGACGCAGCGTTAACCTGTACCGGGCCCGGAAAGGCTTATGAAAAACATTGAAGAGATAAAGCTTCACGCCATACAGCGCAGCCTTTCCGAGGCGATATTCTTCGAGGCGCAGGAATCCATGCTGCTGCTGGACCGCGAGCTGAACGTGCTGCTGGCCAATAAGAGCGCGCTTAAGCTGCTGGGCTGGACCAACGAGGAGATAGCCGGCAAGCCGGTATCCATGCTGGTGCTGGAGAAAGACCTTAAGGATTTTTCGGATTTCGCCGCGCTGACCGAAAAGAACCATATAGTCAGGAACTACAGGTTCTATATGCTCACGCAGTCTAAAAGCGTGGTGCGGCTTTTCCTTACTTCTCACTCGCTAAAGGATGAAAAGGGCGCCGTCAGCGGCTTATGCCTGTACCTTTCCCCCGTGTCCCCCGACGAATGGTCGGCGCTTAAGGACCCGCACGTTTTCCGGAACGCGGCGCGCAAACTGGGGCGCCTTACTTCCATAGGCCAGCTTACCTCCATGTTCGCGCACGACATAAAGAACCCGCTGCACGTTATACTTTCCACCTCTGAGCTTATGCGCGCGCGCGAGGGGCAGCCCGAACAAGTGCTGGCCGAGGCCGAGCTTATAGAGCGCAACGCCCGGCGCGCCTCTAAAATAGTTAAGACCCTGCTGGACTTTTCGCGCAGCGGCATGTGCCGCCTTGAGCCTTACTCCGTAGCCGCCGCCGCCGAATACGCCCTTGAGCTTATAGACAGCGCGCTGAAAGCCGCCAAGGTCGGAGTAGAAAAAGATTTCAAGGAGACCCCCAAGGTTTTCCTGGACCCGCATAGAT
>JAJZVJ010000330.1 GCA_021845705.1 bacterium | reverse complement strand
CCGCGGCCGGTTCCGGCGCTTCTTACGCCAATAACACCTCGAACCTGACGGTAGTCGGCGGCTCGTTCACCGAAATAGCCGCCGGGTACGCCTGGAACGTGGACAAATGGCTCTCCGGCCTTTCTATCGGCGGTAATATCAAGATGGTGAACGGCCGCACCACGGTAACCACCTTCCAGTTCCTCTCCCAGTCCAAGACCGCGGACGCTTTCAAGCTGAAAGATCTGAAGTCCAGCTGGAGACCGGCCGCCGACGTGGGTTTCCTGTGGAACGTAAACGCTAAATACCCCAAGTTCCCGCTCAGACCCAGGGTCGGCCTGGTGATGCGCAACATCAACAGCCCGTCCTTCGACACCAACGGGGCAGGAAAATACGACCTGGACCGCCAGGTGCGCATGGGCTTAGCCCTGAACCCGCTTAAGTTCTGGACGCTGGCAATGGACATGGACCTCACCAAGAACAAGACCCCGGTTAACGGCTTCGATTCCCGTGAGCTCGCGCTGGGTACGGAGATAAACGTCATCAACCGCAAAGCCTTCAACATACCCCTGCGCGCCGGCATCATAAAGAACATGGCGGAAAGTTCCTCCAAGATGGCCTACACCGCCGGCACCGGCCTCAACCTGCTGTTCATGCACTTCGACGTCTCGGCCGTGGTCAGCAGCGAAAAGACCCAGTTGGACAACAAGAACATCCCCTCCAAAGTCGGCCTGGCAGCCAGCTTCGGCCTGCTGTTCTGAACTAAAGCAGTCCGAACGAATGATCCCCGCCCCCAAAGGCGGGGATCATTTTTTATATTATTATGCCGTGTCGATTCCAGGGCGGCGCGGGGACCGGATAAGCAAAACCCTCTCGGAGGCCGAGGCTTGCGTAAGCGACGAGGCCGAGAGAGGAGGGGCGAGCACGGTGTGCGCGTGGCGCTTCGCCACTTTCTTGACCCCGCGTTTTGCGTTCCGGTCACCGCACCGACCTGTAGCAAGCACAGACCTCCCATTCCAACCGCGAAGAACCCTTTTTCGTATTTGCTAGAATTTACATATGCCAGCTATCAAAACGGACAATTTAGTAAAGCGCTATAGCGAGGTAACCGCCGTGAACGGCGTTTCCCTTGAGATCCCGGAGGGGGAAGTCTTCGGCCTGCTGGGCCCCAACGGCGCCGGCAAAACCACCCTGATAAGCCTGCTGGCCACCCTTGTGCGCCCCACCTCCGGCACCGCCCTCGTGGCCGGGCACGACATAAACACCCACCCCCTGGACGTAAGAAAGAACATCGGCATAGTCTTCCAGGAGCCCAGCGTGGACGACATGCTCACAGCGCGCGAGAACCTCTACCTGCATTCCATGCTCTACGGCATGCCGCGCCACGAGATACACGCCAAAATAGACAAGATGCTCGCCCTGGTAAAACTGACCGACCGCGCCGAAAGCTTCGTTAAAACCTATTCCGGCGGCATGCGCCGCCGCCTTGAGATCGCCCGCGGCCTCATCCACGGCCCCAAGATCCTTTTCCTCGACGAACCCACCCTGGGCCTGGACCCTTCCAGCCGCAAATCCGTGTGGAACCACATCCGCGAGCTTAAAGAGGCCCACAAGACCACCATCATCCTCACCACGCATTACATGGAAGAAGCCGACAGCCTCGCCGACCGCATAGGCATCATAAACCAGGGAAAGATAATAGAGCTGGACACTCCGGAAGCGCTCAAGAAAAAAGTGGGCCAGGACCTGGTCTTCCTCAAAGGCGAAATAAACGAGGCCGCCCTCAAAGCCCTGCCCTTCGTAAACAGCGTCGAGCGCGAGAACGGCCGCTGCAAGATCGGGATCACGAATTCCGGCGCCAACCTGCAGGCCCTCCTAAACGCCGGCGGCAGGATAGAAGAAGTGGAAGTGCGGCGCGTAACCCTCGACGACGTCTTCCTGAAGTTCGCCGGCCAGCAGATAAGCGAGGACGCCGAAGAACACGCCGAAGGCATCTTCGAGAGAATAGCCGTAAATAAGACAATAAGGAAGTAGGGACCGGCTATGATACCGAACTTCAACGCCATCTACGCACTGCTCCTCAGGGAAGCCAAGATCTTCCTGCGCGAAAAAGAACGGATAGTTTCCATCCTTATCTCGCCGCTCCTTTTCCTCTTCGTCATGGGCAAAGGCATGGCCACCGGCACCAGCCCCGTGGCCGGCTACACCTACCAGCAGTTCATCTTCCCGGGGATAATGGCGATGGTGATCCTGTTCACCTCCATAACCTACGGGCTGTATATCATCTGGGACAAGCGGCTGGATTTCCTGAAAGAAGTGCTAGCGGCCCCGATCTCCCGCTCCACCCTGTTCGTGGGAAAATCGCTGGGGGGAATGCTCGGCTCCATGATAGAGACGCTGCTCCTGCTGCTTATAGGGGCCTTCTTCATCCTGCCGCTCGGGACAGTAAAGATCCTGCTCTGCCTCGCGGCGGCTTTCCCCGTCTCCTATATGATAACCAACATAGGACTAGCCATAGGCGCGACCATGAAGTCCATGGAAGGTTTCGGGCTGGTGATGAGCTTCCTGACCTGGCCCCTTTTCTTTTTCAGCGGCGCGCTATTCGACCTGGCCGCCGCCGCGCCGTATATCAGGGTCATCAGCCTTTTCGACCCGGTCACCTACGCGGTGGACCTGCTGCGCATCATAATGCTCGGGCAGGGCGCGTTCCCGGTCCTGGCCGACCTGGGCGCCATAGCGCTCTTCAGCCTGGCCACGACCATCCTGGGCGTCAGCGCCTTCGGAAAGCTGCAGCAGGAAAAATAAGAAAAATACCTCAAGGCCAGGGATTTCAGGACCCGCCGGGAAGCTTTATACGCCGGAAAACGGACATGATGCCGGCCCGTTCTTCGGCCGTAAGCATGCTCAGGGCGGCCGCGGGAAAAACCACGAACAAAGAGAGCAGGCGCGCGGCGAGCCACAGGCCCGGGGCGAGATTACCCTTCACCAGCAGCCCGCAAGTAAGCAGAACCCCCAGGGCGACCGAGGAAAGCACCCGGCCCCATTCGTACGGCACAGGATAAAAACCGCGCCCCGAAAAATGCAGGAACAGCGCCATGCAGAAGTAAGCCGCGAAAGTGGCCCAGGCGGCGCCCAGCATCCCGTAGACCGGGATAAGCAGGAAGTTGGCCCCGACGTTAACCGCAGCCCCGAGAAGCGTGGCGCCCATGATATAACCGGTGCGCCTGGCGATTATGACCGGGGCCAGGAAATTTATGTACATCCCGTTGAAGACGTAAGCCCACAGCACCACCGGGACCAGGCCGAGCCCGCCCCAATACGCCGGGTGTATCAGCGGTTTGCCGAAGACATGGAACTTGACCATGTCGGCGATAAAGAACGAAAGGCCGAGCGCGAGCCAGGAAGCCCCGATGGTAAAGAAAGTCAGCACGCGCGCGAACAGCGCCGGGGAGTCCGGCTTCGCGGAGCGCTCTATGAAGAAAGGCCGCCAGGCCTGGTCGAACATGCTCACGATGAGCATCATGAATATCCCCAGGCGGTAGTTGGCCTGGTAGATACCGACGGTGGACTCGTCCGCGAGCCTCAGCAGTATGGGGCGGTCTATCACCTTCCCCGCCGCTGAGTCTTGG
>JAJZVJ010000329.1 GCA_021845705.1 bacterium | reverse complement strand
AGTTCCTGTTGTCGCGGCCGGCTTTCGTGGGCCCGGTGCTTGGCTGGCTTAACGGCTGCCCGCTGGAAGGCGCGCGCCTGGGGATCCTGCTGGAGCTGCTTTATATCGACTTCATCCCGGTCGGGGGCGTGGTTCCGCCTAACGGCACCGCCGCGGCCGCGGTCGGCCTTCTTGCCCATTCCGCCGGCGGGCTCCAGCCCTCCCTTGCTTTTTTTATAGGCCTGGCGGCGGGAACGCTTTATTCGCCGATAGAATACCGCCTGAGGGCATCGCGCTCCTCCTGGAACACGGCCATAGAAGCGCAGATAGGGACCGGCGACACCTCGCTGCGGCGCTGGCTGGCCAGGGCCCTGCTGGCCGAAAACGCCGCTCTGGCGGGTTATGTCCTGGCCTGGGCGGCTTTGGCGGCGGGCCTGGCGCGCCTGCCCGGAATTAGCGCGATCTACCGGGGAAGCGATTTCGCTTTTTCCCTTATGCCCTGGCTGGGCCTGAGCGGCCTGTATTTCAGGTTCAGGACGCAGATCTACAAAAAAGGGTGACCGGGAATAGAAGAAGAAAGCAAAATTTTATGTTTTTCAAGATGTTTCTGAGATCGTTCTTTATACAGGCCGGCTGGAACTATGAAAGGTTCCAGAACATAGGTTTCGCCTTCTGCCTGCTGCCCGTGCTGGAGAAAGCATATCCTGACCGGGAAAAGCTGAAAGCCGCTGTCTCAAGACATCTCCAGCTGGTCAATACGCAGCCTTTCATGGCCTCTTTCGTGCTCGGCAACGTGGCGAGCCTTGAAGAACAGGCCGCCGCGCGGCCGGACCCGGAGGCCGCGCTTAAAAGCATGCCGGGCGTGAAGCAGGCGCTGGCCACAAGTTTCGCCTCTATCGGGGACAGGATCTTCTGGGGAAGGCTTAAGCCGATGACGGCCCAGATCTGCCTTCTTGTCTGGGCGGCGGGCGGTTTCTACGGCTGGCTTTTTACCGGGCTGGATACGCCGGTCTCGTTCGGCCTGCTGCTGGCCGGGCCGCTGCTCGGGATAGTTTTTTATTCCTCCTTCGCGGTTTACTGGCGCTGGCGCGGCCTTAAGGCCGGCTACGCCTGCGGCGGGCACGCTTCCTGCGGTCTGGACGCCTCCGACTGGTCCGGGCTTATAAGGAGGCTCAGCGCCGCCGGCTTCCTGATGTCCGTAGCCATAGCCCTGCTCTCTTTCGGCATGCTTGCGGCCATCGATCTCCCGGCCCGGCAGGATAGCGGAGGCCTGCTCCTTAAGATCGGCCTGCCGCTGACGGTGCTTGCGCTGCACCGTATAACAAGGGCTTTCGGGAGATCGGTTTTTTTCGCGGCCGGCCTTATCCTGGCGGTTTCGGTGGTGCTGGTCAGCGTATTCAAAGTGAAGATCTTTTAGGCTATACCTATGATAAAACGAGACATAACCATTATAAACGAACTTGGCATCCATGCCAGGCCGGCCGGGATGATAGCGAATACCTCTTCGCGTTTCGCCTGCGACATAAAGCTGGTCAAGGACGGGATGGAAGTTAACGCCAAGAGCATAATGGGGATAATGACCCTGGCGGCGGGCAAGGGCAGCATTATAGAGGTGACCGCCAAGGGGAAGGACGAGGCCGAGGCCGTCGAGGCCATAGCCGACCTTTTTACCCGTAAATTCGACGAGGACTGACCGGGGCCGTTCCGCTTCCCGGAAGCGTAAAAGGACCAGGATGAGAAACGAAAAGTCGGGATCTGAGTGGAGCTATCTATGCTTATAAAAAAAGGAGTGCCGGCGAGCCTTGGCATAGCCATAGGCAAAGCCCATATCGTTAAGGAGGAAAACATCCTTATCGAACAGAAGGAGATAGAGCCGGAAAAGCTCAAGGCCGAGGTCAAGCGCTTTAAGGACGCCATCGACAAGACCAAGCTGGACCTGGACGTCATCCGCACCAAGATCCTCAATGTCCTGGGCAAGCAGCACGCCAAGCTTATAGACGCCCACCACCTGATACTGCAGGACCCGCTGATAACGAAGGAAGTCCCGAAGCTGATAATGTCCAAAAGGATGAACGCCGAGTTCGCCCTCTCGGAGATCCTGGACAAGGCCGAGGAGCAGTTCGAGAAGATAGACGACGAGTTCTTCCACGAGCGCAAGCACGACGTTTTCGACGTGGGCAAAAAAATAATCTCCAACCTGGTGAACAGCGAGAAGACCTCCCTGAAGGACATCAAGGAGCCCGTCATTATAGTCGCGCACAATCTCTACCCTTCCGACACGCTGCATATCCGCGAGACCAACAAGGTGCTCGGTTTCTGCATGGACCTGGGTTCCAAGTCCAGCCATACCGCCATTTTCGCCCAGAGCATGGGCATCCCGGCCGTGGTCGGCCTCTCCGACATCAGCCGCCAGATCCAGAGCGGGGACAGCCTGATAGTGGACGGCGAGCAGGGGATGGTGATAATTTCCCCTACGCCCGAGATAATCGCCAAGTACAAGGCGCGCAAGGAAGAGCTGCAGAAGCAGGAACATTTCTTCCACCGCCTCAAGGGGCTGCCGGCCACCACGCACGACGGGCACAAGATCAGCCTGATGGCCAACCTGGATTCGGCCGAGGACGCGCCGGAGCTGGCCGCGGTGAAGGCCGAAGGCGTGGGCCTGTACCGCACGGAATTCCTTTATATGAACCGCGACGCGGTCCCCTCGGAAGAGGAACAGCTGAAGGCCTATTCCTTCGTGGTCAAGGCCGCGCCGGGCATACCCCTTACCATCCGCACCGCCGACATCGGCGGGGACCGGGCCACCCAGCTCGGCATCAAGGGGCTTAAAGACGAGCGGAACCCGTTCATGGGCTTCCGCGGGATACGCCTGTTCATCAAGTACCCGGAACTGCTCAAGACGCAGCTGCGGGCGATCTACAAGGCCAATACCGAGGGGAACATAAAGATCATGATCCCCATGCTGTCCTCCCTGGACGAGCTTCTTACCGTGAAGCGCGTGGCGCAGGACGTCAAGACAGAGCTGGCCGAGGAGGGCTTCCCGGTAAAGAAGGACCCGGAGTTCGGGGTGATGGTGGAGATCCCCGCCGCGGCCATAATACTTGATTCGCTGCTGGGCGAGATAGACTTCGTCTCCATCGGCACCAACGACCTGGTGCAGTATACGCTGGCGGTGGACCGCATAAACCAGTACGTTTCCGAGCTTTACGAGCCTTTCCACCCGGCGGTGCTGCGCCTGATAAACCTGGTGGTGCAGACCTCCCATAAGAAAGGCAAGCCGGTGAGCGTCTGCGGCGAGATGGCCTCGGACCCTTTCGCCATACCGCTGCTGGTGGGGATGGGCGTGGACATTCTTTCGGTGCCTTCTAAAATGTACCTGCGCTCCAAGCACGCCGTGCGGACCATGAACTTCGAGAAGTTCTCCGCCATAGCGCAGCAGGCGCTCAGCCTGCCCACCGCGGACCAGATCCGCCGGCTGGTAGAGGAAGAGGTGAAGTAAAACAGGCAGAAGTCGGGAGTCAGGAGTCGGGAGTCAACTTCCCCGACTCTCGACCCCCGACCCTTAGCAACCATATCTGAGCCTACGTCATTTTTTGATTGGTCGTCATTTTCGACAACGCAATCCTACTC
>JAJZVJ010000328.1 GCA_021845705.1 bacterium | reverse complement strand
CTGCGTGCCGCTTCTGGCTCGTGTGTGTTTTTGTTCCCCCCCGAAACTCTTTACTTTGCCGGCCGCGGTTCCTACCCCGCGGCTGGTCCCTAAACTATATTGCTTTTTTTGCGGGCGAGTCAAGCTATATCTCAAAAACCTCAAAAGCCGTAAATACCGGAACGATGAATGCCGGATAAACCCTCGCCACCCCGCAAAGTCAGAAGCCCGGCAGGCCCTGGCGGATGATCCTTGAATAGTCCGGGGCCCGGCCCGCGGCCTTGCTCTTCTCATTTATAAGGCTGCGCCGCTTCAGTTCAGGCAGGGGCAGGGTCGTATCCACTACCCCAAGCCCGTAGAGCATCTCTGGAAGATGCCCGCTCAGCAGGATGCGCCAGTCCAGCCTGGCTTTAGGATAGTACGGGACCACATGTTTCCAGATACCCGTGGTGCAGTTCGCGGTCAGGCCGTTGTACCATTGCGGCTTAGCCTTAAGGCGGTTCACCGTGCGCAGGTAATCCAGGAAGATGTCCCTTATGATAGCCTGGTCCGCTATTATGTGGTACAGGTAAACATCCTCGCCTTTACGGTAATTGGCGCGCAGGCGCACCACGTCGCGCTCGTCCGCCACCACGTAGGCCAGCTCGTACTGCCTGAAAAAGCCCTTAAGGGAGGAATAGTCCTCCCCTTTCTTCTTCCTGGTCTCTATGGAAAAACACAGGTATTTGCCCCCGCCAAAACCGAAGCTGAGCATGGCGTGGGCGAGATGCGGCAGGCCCCAGTCCACAAGGAAAAGGTCCATGCTGCGCAGGGAGGGTAGGTCCAACGTTTCGTCATAGTGCCTTACGGTATAATCCTTCTCCGTGCGGTAATCGCAGTTGCGGATATTATGGACGGTGACGGAGCTGGAGCTTATATCGGCATATGGAAGGACGGCCATGTCGGGCAGCCAGTCCCTGTTATTGCTGGGCGGAAGAAAAAACCACCACAGGAACACCAGAGCGAACAAGGATAAAAAATAGATCATTTTCCTGCTAGTCCTCCCGGGAAGGATAACGATCACCACGACCGCTATAATGAAAATATCCGCCGCGCCCATACGCAGGCCGGCGGGAAAATTAGAATAGACCAAAGCCATTACGCACCAGGCCGCCATCGCCAGGAAGGTCAGGAAGGCCAGGAAGAGCAGTATTTTGCGCAGCGCGCCCAGGACGATATTTTTTTCAGGAAGCATAAAAGCTTAAGGGCGCGGTCACGGCAGGCGGAACCGCGCGGTCACGGTGAAAACCCGGTTAGCCGGGAAAAACCGTGAATAGACCAGCATTGTCTCCCCGCCGGCCGCCGCGTTCCGGTTCGGGTCGAAGCCCTCGGAGACCGCGCCCATGCCGCCGCGGCCCAGTTCTGAAATTATTTTTAGCCCGTTCAGCTCGGTCCCTATCTTAAGCATTTAAGTAATCGACTTCCGGCTTGCCGCCCGCCGGTAACGCTCTGCCGCAAATCTCTTTTATCGCCGGGTGATCCCCTATCAGCGCCAGGGCTTTGGCCAGCAGCGGTTTGCCGGCGGCCGAATACCGCCAGGGGGAGGCCCCCGAGGAATGCGGCAAAGGGATAAGGTCGAAAGAAAGACCGCCGCGTTCTATCCGGAAAACCCGCCCCACCACCGCGTCCAGTTTTTCTACTTCCATGAACTGCGCTATGGCGAGCTTTCCCACCGGTATCACCAGTTCCGGGCGGAGCAGCCGCAGTTCGCCGTCCAGCCAGGAAGAGCAGTTCTCGACTTCCCGCTGCGAAGGCACCCGGTCGCCGCCGGAAGTTTTCTTGCCGGGAAAACAGCGGCACACGGCGGCCATATAGACCGAAGCGCGGAACGCGGCCTCGTCGAGCCCCGCGGCCTCTTTGAACCAGCGGAACAAGGTCTTCCCGGCCGTCCAGGCGAAGGGGCGGCCGAGTTTTGGCTCTTTATCGCCGGGGGCCTGGCCCACCAGCAGGACGCGGCTTACTACGGCGCCGCCGCTCACCACCGGCGGCAGCATTTCCGGGCAGCGGCGGCAGGCGAGCAGCTTTTTCACGTGCTTCTCCAGTTCCGCTTTCCTGGTTTTGCCGTCCCGGTTCAAGCCCATATATCTTTAAAGGTTTATTATGCCCAGCCGCTTGAGTTCCCAGAAGCATTTTATCATCGCCGAAACGTCCGCGGCGGCGTTATGCGCCTCTTCGAAGCCGGCATGGAACAATTTGGAGTGAAGCTCGATGAGTTTAGGCCACTTATTGCCGTACGGGCCGGGGATGGCGCAGTAGTCGGTGGAACTGTGCATGGTGCAGATGCGCTTTTTAGCGGGGAGCGTGTCCGGCATTTTGTTCCTCAGGAACTCGGCGCCGACTATCTTCTCGTCGAAGCTGATGTTATGGGCTATAAGGTATTCCGCCCGTTCCACGGCGGCCTGGAAGTCCGTAAGGACGGCAAGCAGGTCTTTCCCTTCCCTGAGGGCCCGCGCCGTGGAGATGCCGTGTATCCGCGCCGCTTCTTCGGGGATCACGAAGCCTTCGGGCCTTATAATAAAATCACCTCCGGAAACCTTGTTCCCCCCGGCGTCGGAAAGAAAATATGCCAATTGTATCATCCTGGGCCAGTTGTCCAGGTCGGCGACGGGGGCTTTCCAATTCCTCGGAAGGCCGGTAGTTTCGGTATCGAAAAAAAGGTACATCATACTCCCCAAAGCTTAAGAACTTCCCGCTCTTCTTCGGCTGAGGCCACTTTCTTGAACCTGGCCCCGGAAACGCCGCTCACCCGCCCCTGGCACTGCGGCCAGGCGGCATGGCGCTCCAGGCGGCCTTCTACCAGGCTGATATAATATCCGCCGGCTTTCGGCTTAGGTCTGGAAAAAGACGCTTTCCCGCGCGGGGCGGGCTTATGCAGGTGCCCGGCCCCCGGCTCGAGCAGAGAGTAACCGCAGCCGACGGCGGGACCTTCATAAAGGGCCGGCTTGACGCCTTTCGAGAAGGCGACGGCTATAACGTCGCAGCGTTCGTTTATTTCGTGGCCGGCGTGGCCTTTTACGTGGCCCCAGGCGAGCCTGCCTTTCCTGGCCCGGGCCAGGGAGTCGAGGCGCTCCCAGAGGTCCCGGTTTACCACGGGCTTTCCGCCGGCGGTAACCCAGTCTTTGCGCGTCCAGCCGTGTATCCAGCCTGTTATGCCGTTTATGAGCAGGCCGGAATCCGTATAGAGCTTGACCGGTTCGGGCCTGTCCTGCACGGCGCTGAGCGCGGCTATCGCGCCAAGCATCTCCATGCGGTTATTGGTGGAGGGCCGCTCCCCCCCGCCCAGCTCCAGCACGCGCCCCTCGGGAAATATGATGACGGCGGCCCAGCCGCCCGGCCCGGGATTGCCCGAGCAGGCGCCATCGCAATAGATAAAAATAGTCTTATCCATCGTAATGTCCGTCGGGGCCGGGCCCCGGCAGGGAACGGCTTACCTGATCTTCCTGGCGAAGCCTTCTTTCAGGTTGGTCTCTATGAACGTACCGAGGCCCTTGCCGGCTACGGCGAGCGCCTTCATCTGGTTCACGTTCAGGCGGCCGGCGCTCTGGTTGTTATAGATGTAAACGGAATGGTCGGCGAACCTGATGGTCACCGAATCCTGCAGTATCTTGTAC
>JAJZVJ010000327.1 GCA_021845705.1 bacterium | reverse complement strand
CACCAACTAGCCCGTCGGGGTCATCCTCGCCAAGATGAGCCTTACCGCCCTTTCGAGCCTGCTGACTACCGGGTTCCCCGAGAGCACCCATACCCAGGCGGCCGTGATAGATTCCAGCGGCTTCCTGATAGCGCATTCCAATACCAAGGAGATCTATAAGCCCGACGCCAAGCTGCCGGACGACGTGCTGCGCATCCTGCTGCAGAACGACGCCAAGACCGGCGGCGGGGAGATCATACTTGAATCCACGGGGGAGCGGGTGCTGGCCGCCTTCGCGGAGGTGGCGGACCTGGGCTGGGTGGTTTACATCCAGAGGTCCGTGGCGGTCGCTTATTCCGCTTCCAACGACATGCTCAAGCGCACCTGGCGCATGATGCTGGGCGTGGCCGTGCTGGTGCTTTTTCTGGGCTACGCCGTCTCCCTGGTCATCACCCAGCCCATACTGGCTTTACGGGAGGCCGCGATAAAGCTGGGGGAGGGGGATTTCGACTACCTGCCCGACCTCAGCATGCCTAACGACGAGATAGGAGAGCTGGCGCACACGTTCATGCAGATGAGCGAGTCCCTCAAGGTCAAGACCGCCGAGATCATGTCCGCCAAGGACGAGCTGGAGCGCCTTAACCGCAGCCTGGAGAACAGGGTGGAGGCCAGGACCCGCGAGCTTAAATCCGCGCAGGACGAGCTTATCAAGAAGGAGCGCCTGGCCGCCATCGGGCAGATGGCTTCCGTGGTAGGGCACGAGATACGCAACCCGCTCGCCGTGATAAACAATTCCATTTATTTCATAAAGACAAAGACCAACGCGCTGCCGAACCCCGAGGCGAAGGTCATAAAGCACATCGCCATTATAGAGTCGGAGATCCGGCAGGCCAACGGCATCATTGACGAGATCCTGGGTTTCGCCCGCACACGCGAGCTGAATCCCAAGCTGGTGCGGCTGAATTCCTACCTGGAAGACCTTACGATGTCCTTCCCCGTGCCCCCGCAGATAGAACTTGTCAAGAATTTCGCCCCGGAAAACCCGACGGTGAACATAGACGCCGACGAAATGACGCAGGCCCTCCGGAACCTGATAAAGAACGGCATAGAGGTCATGCCCGAGCACGGCAAGGTGTTCGTCAGGAGCGAGATGACGGACCCCGGCACCGTGCGCATAGACGTGGAGGACACCGGCCCCGGCATGCCCAAGGAAACCCTTGAGAAGATCTTCGCCCCGTTCTTCACCACCAAGGCGCGCGGCACCGGCCTGGGCCTCGCCGTGGTGAAAAAAGTGGCGGACCGCCATAAGGGCCGCGTCGAGGTTACCAGCGTGGTGGGGCAGGGAACCTGCTTCAAGCTCTTCATCCCCGTAGTGCAGAACCCCCCGCCGCCCGCCCCGAACAGGTAACGGCCGGCGGATTTATGCCGCTGTCCCGGGCGGTCACATTCTCCTTGTAATTCCCTTTATAAAGTAATATAAATATAGACAGCGTGCGGCCGGCGCCGCCCGCCCCTACACAATGGAAAGCAAAATTTTAATAGTCGACGACGACGCCCACCTGAGGGAGACCCTGCGCGACCTGCTGGAAATGGAAGGCTACAAGGTCTTCGAAGCCGCCTCCGGCGGCGAGGCCATGAAGATGGTCGTCTCCGATTTCTTCCACGTCATCCTGATGGATTTCAACCTCACCGACAAGACCGGCATAGAGGTCATCAAGGATATCCGCAAGCTTAATACCGACAGCCAGATACTTATGATGACGGCGCACGCCTCCCTGGACACGGCGGTGAAGGCCATCCAGGAATCCGTCTACGACTTCCTGATAAAGCCCGTGGATTTCAACTACCTGCGCCGCGCCATCAAGAAGGCCGAGGAGAAGCTTTACCTGGAGCAGGAGAACAAGCGCCTCATAGACATGCTCAAGCACAACAACGAGGAGCTCGACCGCCTCAACGGCATGAAGAGCAAGTTCATGTCCATGGCCTCGCACGACCTTTCAAATTCCCTTATGACGCTGCAGATCAGCTTCGAGATGCTGGCCGCCACCATCAAGCCCAACGACGACCAGAAGAAGAAGATGGATTTCATCGTTACCAGCATCAGCCAGATCTCCCGCCTGATAAGCGACCTGGTGGACTGGGCCTCCATCGAGCAGGGCAAGTTCCGCCTGGAGAAGAATTATTTCGAGATGGACAAGATGGTGGAAGAGATGATAGTGGGCCCCAGGGCGCGCGCCCAGTCCAAGAACATCGAGGTTACCGCCCAGGTCTCCCCGGGCCTCAGGATGGTCTGCGCCGACAAGCGCCGCATCAGCCAGGTGCTGATGAACCTGCTTGAGAACGGCATACGCCATACGCAGCGCGGCGGGAAGATCACCGTGTTCGTCAGCCCGCTCGAGGATTCGGTCTGCGTCTCGGTGAAGGATACCGGCGAGGGCATAGACCCGGAAGTCCTGCCCAAGCTTTTTCAGAGTTTTTACCAGCCGGCCGGCGGCAAATCGCCGCACGGGCGCCTGGGACTGGGGCTCTCCATCTCCAAGGAGATAGTGCAGAGCCACGACGGGAAGATAATGGTGGAGAGCGAAGGCGTGGGCAAGGGTTCCGCCTTTAAATTTACCATACCCTTCGCCAAGGAACCGCCCCCGGCGGACGCCGTGAAGAACGGGCGGCCGGACGAGGGGCATAGTTAGCGCAGGCATAAAACCCGGAGCCTGAAGATCAAGGCCGGGCACGGGGGATCAGGGTTAGTAAAAACAATCGTCAACTACAAGGAGCGATACCATGGCCGTTGCAAAGAAAAACGTTACAGTTCTGATAGCCGATGACCAGACCCTTTTCCGCGAGGGCATAAAAGACCTCCTGGAGGACGAAAAAGGCATAACCGTGGTGGGCGAGGCTTCCAACGGCCCCGAAGTGGTGGCCATGGCCAAGAAACTGAAGCCCGACGTCATCCTGATGGACATAAAGCTGCCGCAGATGGACGGCGTGTCCGCGACCCGCATAATCCGCAAGGACTGCCCCAATACCAACGTGCTTATACTTTCAAGCTACGAGGACGAAGCCCACGTGACCGAGGCCATCCAGGCCGGCGCCAACGGCTACCTGTCCAAGATGCTGCCCGCCTCGGAGCTCGTGCACGCGCTCAAGACCTTCACCAGCGAGGGAGTGATGATCCCGCAGCCCATAATGGGCAAGCTCATACAGGGCCTGCGCCAGATGGGCACCCCCGGCTATGAAAGCGCTCCGGACTCCCTGACCGCCACCGAGATAAAGGTGATGGCCCTGCTGGGCCGCGGCAACAGCAATAAGGAGATAGCCGCGGAGCTGGGCTGCAGCGTCAAGACCATCAAGAACCACCTAAACAGCATCTTCCAGAAGCTCGGGGTCAATAACCGCACCGAGGCGGTGGTGAAGGCCATAGAAAAAGGCCTTATTTCCCCGGAAGACGGCAGGTAGGACGTCGCCCGCCCTAAAACGGCCGGACCTGTAAAAAGGCCGGCCGTTTTTTATGTTAACAATGGTTCTTCCGGGAATGACGTGGGCGTATTGGCGGCGCCGCGCGGAATAAGGGCCCGTCGCGACTTTGGGGAAGGGGGCCCCGCCCATAATTTCCCCGGGGCGGGGGGAACCGCGCAACGGTTCCCTTCTGCCCAGGAGCGACGGGCCC
>JAJZVJ010000326.1 GCA_021845705.1 bacterium | reverse complement strand
TTCCGATCTATGCGGCCATAACCTCCGTCCCTCTCTGGGACGGAGCCAACATCTATACCCAGGCCTGGCCTCCGCTCGGCGCCGGGGAAGCCGAAGCTAAAACAATAAGCGGTTTAACTCCCGGCGGAACGTATTACTGGGCGATCAGGGTGCGCGACGAGGTCCCGAATTTGAGCGGGCTTTCCAACAGCCCGTCCGCAAAAGCGCAGACCGCCGGCGCGGTCGGGGGCGTACTGGTTTACGGCATAAGCGGCGGGGCCGGTAACGTGCCCAACCTGAGAAAATGGACGCCGCCGAACTGGGGCTCCCAGCAGACCGGCGTCGCCACCGGCGCGCTGGATACTTCCGTGATAAGGTACGTTGTCATAAAAGCCGCGAAGATGCGCAACGAAAAAATAGCGGGCCTGCTCTCCTCGGACGGCGTTCTCCAGATCCAGAGATACAACGGAGTTACGGATACATGGTCTAATGAATGGAGCACTACTACCATCGGCGCGACTAATTCGGCTTACAGGGGGTTTGACATAGCGTACGAGTGGAATTCCGGCAGGGCGATGGTGCTCTACAAGGGTATAAATGCCGACGAGCTTTATTATAACATCTGGGACGGCTCCGCCTGGACGGGGGCGGTTGCCCTGGCCACGGGAACGGCTTCGGCCGCCCTGTGGGTAAGGCTTGAGGCGAAACCGAATTCCGATGAACTGATGGCCGCGGCTCTGAAAGCCGATCTGAGCGTTTACGCGGTCCGCTGGACCTCAACTACCTGGTCCGACGGTTACACCGTTACGGCCTCGGCGGGTTCCTCGGCAAAACAGAGATTCGATCTCGCCTGGGAGGCGAACGGCGGGGAATGCCTGGTGGTTTGCAGCGGCCCCACCGGCCGCGCCGACACCGTTAAATGGGACGGCGCGGCCTGGGCGCCTTACACGGCCACCTCGTTCGCGTTCCAGGGGGGCAACGGCGTCGCCCAGTGGATAAAACTCGCCCCGAATCCGAATCCCGCCTCCGCCTACGCGGATTATATAGCGGCCGCCGCCGTGGACAGCGGGGGCGACTGGAACGCCTCGGTCTGGACGGGTTCCGGCTGGGCTTTCCAGCAGACCGAGAACAGCAATGTTCTGAACCAGGGTAACCAGGCCAGGACTATCGATATCGCCTGGGACGCAAGCGGCACCAAATTAATAGCCGTCGCGTCGCACAAAACGCTTTTTGCGGTCCTGTATTCAAGCTATATCTCGGGCTCCTGGCAGAGCACGTTCGCGGCGGCTCCGACCGTCGGGACATGGACCAACCTGGTCTACAACGTGCAGCTTGAATCGGACCCGAATACCGATTCTATGATCCTGAACGCGGTCTCGAAAAACAACGATTTCAGGGCGGCCAACTGGAACGGGACCACGTTCTCGATGGGCGCCACGCATACGACCGCAATTTCAGCGCTCGCTTACCAGCCTTTCGGCTTCGCCCTGCACCGGCATGACACCAGCGCGCCCACGGTGACGGATAACCAGGCGGGCGACGATACCTGGCGGAACGCGGACACCGGGACTTACGACATTGACGCCAACGACACCGGCGGCTCGGGCCTGAGAGAGATACAGACACAGGTCTACGCGGGCGCGAACCGGACGGGAGCCCTTCTGTCCGATTGGGCCATGCAGGTTTCCACTTCCGGCGTCAATTCCTATACGGCTAACTGGTCTCTTGCCGCCAGTACCTGGACGGCTTTAAGAGAGGGGCTAAATTATGTTTCGGTCCGGGCGCTGGACGGCGCTTTAAATCTGACCGTGAATCCGGTAATAGACGCTTTCTACGTTAAAAAAGACACCACTTCCCCCACGGTTCCGGCCCTGGCCGCGCCTGTTGATAAATCATCGGTCAGTGTCCAGGCCGTTTATTTCAACTGGTCCGATTCTTCCGACGGCACAAGCGGGGTTTCAGGCTATGAGATACAGGTTTCAACCTCGGACAACTTCGCCCCGCTGGTTTATTCGGCGGCGTCTTCCGTTTCGGAGTCGACCTCGGCCGCGCTTTCAACGGGTAAATATTTCTGGAGAGTCCGCTCAATAGACGCCGCCGGAAATTACTCCGCTTATACCTCCACCTATACGCTGCTGGTTGACACCGCGGCTCCGTCAATAACGAACAACCAGGCTGGCGATCCCGTCTGGCGCAGCGCCGATACGGGGGTTTATAACGTGGATTTCGCGGACACGGGGGGTTCGCTTCTGAATAAGTTCCAGGTGAAAGCGACTACCGGCGCCGGTCAGACGGGAGCCCTCGTTTTTGACTGGACGGATAATGTAACCGGCATTAATTCCGCTTCCTATGCAACCGACTGGAGCCTTCAGCCTCCGGTCTTCAGCCTTCTTGCGGGCGGCACCAATTATGTTTCCGTCCGCGTGTTCGACAGCGCCGGGAATTCCTCAGCGGCCGTTGACGCCTTTTACGTGCTGAAAGATGATGTCCCGCCGGCCATAGCCGATAACCAGGCCGGGGACGATATCTGGAGAAATTCTTCCGGGCTTTACAATGTGGATTTCAACGACCTCGGCGGTTCTTTGCTTTCTAAATTCCAGGTCAAAGCTACGACAGGGCCCAATCAGACGGGAGTTATTCTGTTTGACTGGCTGGACAATGCCGCGGGTATCGGTTCCGCTTCTTACACCGCCGACTGGAGCCTTCAACCCTCAACCTTCAGCCTTCTTCAGAGCGGGACGAATTATCTGAGCGTCAGAGTTTTCGACTATGCGGGCAATATCTCCACCGCGACCGACGTGTTCTACGTGAGAAAGGATACGACCGCCCCGAATGTCCCGGCTCTTGTTTCTCCGGCCGACAAAGCGGTCTCTAATGCCGTGAATACGTTGTTTGACTGGTCCGACCCGGCAGATGATCTGTCCGGCGTACTCAATTACGCCGTTTTAATCTCCACGGCGGACGATTTCTCCGTTGTAGCCTCAAGCGCGGACGCGCAGCTTTCGCAGTTTGGCGCGGCTCTCGCCTCGGGTTTCTATTACTGGAAAGTCCGGGCAGAAGACAATGCCGGGAACTATTCCGCGTATACGTCCACCTATTCCGTGCGTGTGGACACCGCTCCGCCGGCGATAGCGGACAACCAGGCCGGCGACGACGCCTGGCGGAGAGCCGGCCCCGGCGCGGTCTATGACGTTGACTTTAACGACGCGGGAGGGTCAAAACTCGACTCGCTCCAGTATACCGCCTGGACCGGGCCGGGGCAGAGCGGCGTAAATAAGATACCCTGGACGGATATAGCCGCTCCGCCGGTAAATCTGGACACGTATACGGCGGACTGGGCGGTTAATTTCGGATTACTGGAACAGGGAACTAATTACATCTCCGTAAGGGCCTGGGACAGGGCCGGAAGCACCGCCGCCGTAAACGACGTCTTCTACGTGAAGAAAGACGACGTTCTCCCCGGTATCACGGACAACCAGGCCGGCGACGACGCCTGGAGAAATTCCAATTCCGGAGTTTATAACGTGGACTTCGCCGATTCCGGTTCGCTGCTGCAACGGGCAGAGGTAAAGATAACGACAGGTCTGGCGCAGACGGGAACGCTGCTCGCCGACTGGACCGCGGTATTGCCGGCGATAAACTCGGCTTCGTATTCTTCCGACTGTCCCCT
>JAJZVJ010000325.1:2505-3658 GCA_021845705.1 bacterium | reverse complement strand
ATAGGCATATAAGCTCCTAAGCGGAATGTGCGTACTCTAGGAAGTTAGCATTTTGCCGAAATTGAACGCAACTGGCAGGTCTGTGCATGGCAGGTCTGTGCAATCTTCCCGCGCTTTAAGCGTTATAATATAAGTGTGACGAATCTCCCCGCTTCCGCTCCGGTTCCTGAAGGAATCAGTAGATGCCCGCGATAGAACTTAACGGCATAACCCGCTCCTACCGTGTAGGTGAAGAGGACCTCGTTGTTCTTAAAGGTATAAACCTGTCGGTGGAGCAGGGGGATTTTGTGGCTATCATGGGGCCTTCAGGCTCCGGTAAATCCACACTCCTCCAGATCCTGGGCCTGCTGGACCGCCCCACCTCCGGGACCTATCACCTGCTGGGCCGGGACGTCTCGCGCATGACCGACGACGAAGGCGCGGCGATGCGTTCCCTTACCATCGGTTTCGTGTTCCAGATGTTCAACCTCCTCGCCCGCACCTCCGCCCGGGAAAACGTGGAACTGCCCATGATCTATTCCGGCGCGCCGGACCGCGGCGCGCGCGCGCAGGAACTGCTGACCGAGGTGGGCCTGGCCGACCGGCTGGAACATAAGCCCAACGAACTCTCCGGCGGGCAGCAGCAGCGTGTGGCCATAGCCCGCGCCCTGGTCAACCGCCCCGGGATCATCTTCGCCGACGAACCTACCGGCAACCTGGCCTCGGGCCAGGCGGACGAAATACTGGGCCAGCTTACGCGGCTGAACGAAGAAGGCATCACCGTAGTAATGGTCACGCATGAAGCCGATATCGCCGCCTACGCTAAACGCGTCCTTACCCTTAAGGACGGCGAAATAATTTCGGACAGCCTTAATAAAACCCGTCCCGGCGCCGCGGGCACGAAAAAAACCGCCGGCCCTAAAAATCTCAACCTCTCCCGGCCGGTCTCCACGTCCACCCACCTGGCGCGCATAGCGGAATATGCCGCCTCCGCGCTCCGGGCTACCGCGGCTAACAAGGTGCGCAGCGGCCTCTCCATGCTGGGCATCCTAATAGGTGTCGCCGCCGTCATAGCCATGCTCGCCATAGGCAGCGGCGCGCAGGAAGCCATAAAGGCCAGGCTGGCCGGCATGGGGTCCAACGTGATAATGCTGTTCGGCGGCGGCGGCCATTT
>JAJZVJ010000325.1:0-2495 GCA_021845705.1 bacterium | reverse complement strand
TGGGCGGCGCCACCGGCAGCCGCCTTACCCGGGACGACGCCAAAGCCATACGCGCCGGCATCCCGGGGGTAACGGATATTTATACGGAAGCGGAGGGCGACGTGCAGATAGTGAACGGCGCCAGGAACACCAAGGTGGAGATGCAGGGGGTCACCCCAAGCTACGAGGCCATCCGCGACGCCAAGCCGGAATACGGGCGGTTCTTCTCGGAGAAGGAGAACCTGGCGATGGACCGCGTCGTCCTGCTGGGCAGCAGCGTGGTAACGGACATATTCGGCGCGGAGGACCCGGTCAACAAGATGGTAAAGATAAACCGGGAGAATTTCCGCGTGATCGGCCTGCTCCCGTCTAGAGGCGGCAGCGGCGGCGGGGACCAGGACAATATAATAGTGGTCCCCATCAACACCGCCATGAAGCGCGTGCTCGGGGTGAATTATCTGCACGAGATGGCTGTACAATGCGCTTCCCCCGAGGTGATCCCCGGCGTGATAGACAACGTTACGGCGCTCATGCGCAAACGCCACCGCCTGCCGGCCTACAAAGACGACGATTTCCGCATCCGCAACAACGCCGAGATGCAGGCCACCATGTCGGAAACCACCAAGACCATGTCCCTGCTGCTTGGCACGGTAGCGATCATCTCGCTTATAGTCGGCGGTATCGGGATCATGAACATCATGCTGGTCTCGGTCAACGAGCGCACGCACGAGATAGGCCTGCGCAAAGCGGTAGGCGCCCCCAGGCGCGCCATATTGGCCCAGTTCCTGATAGAGACCCTCCTGCTTTCCGTTTTCGGCGGGGCTCTGGGGGTGCTGCTTGGTATTTTCACGTCCTGGGCCGTTGCCAGGTTCGCGGGGTGGACATCCGTGGTCACCCCGCAGGCGGTGGCGCTGGCCTTCGGGTTCTCGGCCGGGGTCGGCGTCATCTTCGGGTTCTGGCCGGCCCGCAAGGCCTCCCTGCTGTCGCCGATAGCCGCGCTCAGGTACGACTAAAGCCTTCATACGGAATTAAAAAAGAATACGGCGGCCTGTCCGGCTGCCGTATCTTTTGGTGCTGCCCGCTTGCCGCTGTCTTCGGCTGGTTTAAACGTCTACCGTAGAGATGGCTTCAATTTTATTCCAATCCACGTAGGCGCGCCTGCCCTGGCCGCGGTTAACTACCAGGCACTCCTCGGTATCCGTGACGGATTCCGCCCTGAGCGCGCCGGCCGGGGTGGCCGCGCGGATGATGATGACGAATTGCTTGTCGGTAAGCATGTAGGTGGATTCGCCCGGCAGGGCGTCGGTGCTCTCCGGGACCAGTACGAACCGTTTCTTGAACAAATTCTGCCACGCTGTTCTATCCAAGATGTTCCTCCTCGCGCGTCCGGCGTGTGGGGAAGCCGGGCGCTGTGAATATCGGTCTTCGCGGGCCCCGCTCCCGCGGCGCCCGGACTTTATGATACAAAAAAACGCGCTCCGGACTTTATTGCTTGTTAAGTTTGCGCCTCTCGAACTCTAATCTCTCTTTTTCCAGTTCAAGTTTCTGGCGCTCCAGGTCCAGCTTCTGGCGCTCTATCTCCAGCTCCGGGTCGGGCCGGCTGCCCGCCTGTCGCGCCGGAGCCGGCTGGCCTTCCGTTTTTACGGGAGCGCCGCCCCAATGATAGCCCAGCAGCAGGCCGAAATGCCCTCCCCCGGCCGTGGTGGTTACGCCTAAGATATCGGCCTTGGCGGCGGAACCTTTAAGCTCCATGCCCAGGTTGAACGACTCGGAAAGCGCCCAGTAAATGCCGCCGCCCAGCCAGGTGCCGGTCCCGCCGCCCGAGTCCTGCGCGGAAACGCCCGGTCCCGTGATCCTGGCGGAAGCCCTCGCGAAAGAAACTCCGCCCTCAATGAAGGGCCGCGCATGGGGATAATGGTTCCAGACCTTCCGCAAGCCTACGTTCAATTCGGAGGTTTCGCTCTCCATATTGTAATTTTGCGAGTAGTAATACGCGCTGCCTTTCCCGGCGGCGGTAAGGTAGTCCACCGCTATGCTGACGGGCCAGTTGCGCCGGGCAAAATCCAGTTCGAACCCCACTTCTCCCTGTTCATTGGCGGGCTGCCAGTCGTTCTCATCCAGGGCTTTGGCGCCAAGGAAGACGTTAGCGTTGCCGGTCCAGCCGGTTTCTTCCGCTCCGGCCGGCGCGGGTAAAAGTGCCTGCGAAAATAGCGGCCCGGCTAGTACCGCAAGTGCAAAGAAAAAATGTATCTTCATGCGCTCTTCTCCAGCTTGCGCCTCAGCACTGGCGTGAATTCGGCGCCGGGAACGGATTCTCAGGGTTAAAGTAACAAATAGGACGATAATTGTAAAGTGTTTTCCGGCAGATTTCCGGCAGATTTCCGGCAGATGTTTTCCGGCAGAAGGAGAACTAGTATGGCAACAAATTAATTATGCAACATAATGCTTTCGCAATTTGGTGTCCGCATCCTGTCGCGTAAATTTCCACACAATCTTGCTTCCGCTCTTATTCCTTT
>JAJZVJ010000324.1 GCA_021845705.1 bacterium | reverse complement strand
ATCTGGGCTTTCTTCTGGCCGAGCCTGAAAAGGCCCTTGTAGACTGCCTGTATGTTTCGGCGTTCCGCAAGCGGCAGTTCTCGCATTTTCCGGAATTGCGGTTCCCCGCGGGTTTCAGCTTTAAAAAGGCCTATGCCTGGCTTGCCCAGGTTAAGAGCGTAAAAGCGGCCGTTCACGCACGCAGGAGACTGGATAATTTAAAAAGGGGACAGGCTACTTTATTTAACGAGGAGGAAAGGGGCGGGAAAAAGTAGCCTGTCCCCTTTTTTATGAAATTTACTTTTACTAAGACCAGGCTGGCGGGACTTATTGTGGTTAAGCCGGAGGTCGGCAGCGACGCCCGGGGGACTTTCTCCGAGAACTACAAGATGTCCGAGTTCAAAAAAGCCGGCATAAAGGACGTTTTTGTGCAGGAGAACCGCTCGGTCTCGCGCAAGGGCGTGCTGCGCGGGCTGCATTTTCAGCTTGCGCCCCACGCCCAGGCCAAGCTGGTGCGCTGCGGGCGCGGGCGCATCTACGACGTGGCGGTGGACCTGCGGCCCCGTTCCCGCACTTACGCAAAAAGCTTCGGCCTTGAGCTTTCGGAAGCTAACGGGCTTATGTTCTACATCCCGGCGGGTTTCGCGCACGGCTTTTACGCGCTTACGGATAAGGCCGAAGTAATGTACAAATGTTCCAAAGAATACGCCCCGGCTTACGATAGCGGCGTGCGTTGGAACGACCCGAAGCTGGCCATAAACTGGCCGCTGGCCGGCAAGCCTAAGATCTCGGAAAAAGACGGCAAGCTGCCGTTTTTGAGCTAAAAACCTGGAGAGGCCGAACCTTTGTAAACTCAGGAGAAAACATGAAAGGAATTATTCTCGCGGGCGGGTCGGGGACGCGCCTTTACCCCGTTACCAGCGTGGTCTGCAAACAGCTGCTGCCGGTTTACGACAAGCCCATGGTTTATTACCCGCTGTCGGCGCTGATGCTGGCCGGCATAAAAGACATCCTTATTATTTCAACGCCCAAGGACCTGCCGCGGTTCAGGGATATTTTCGGCGACGGCTCGCGCTGGGGCCTTAAGCTGGCTTACAAAGAGCAGCCCAGGCCCGAGGGTATTGCCCAGGCTTTTCTGCTTGGCGAAGAGTTCGTGGGGGCTGACGACGTCTGCCTTGTGCTGGGCGATAATATTTTTTACGGCCACGGCCTGCCGGAGGCTTTTACGCGTGCGGTGAAGGCCGCCAGGCAGAAGCGCGCTACCGTGTTCGGCTACTACGTTAACGACCCGGAGCGCTACGGCGTGGTGGCTTTCGATAAAGCCGGCAAGGCGCTTTCAATTGAGGAAAAACCAGCCAAGCCCAAGTCCAAATACGCGGTAACGGGGCTGTATTTTTATCCTAACGATGTTCTGAAAGTTGCCCGCGCTATTAAGCCGAGCGCGCGCGGCGAGCTTGAGATAACCGACGTGAACAGGGTTTATTTAAAGCGGGGTGGTCTTGCCGTGGAACTGCTTGGCCGCGGCTACGCCTGGCTGGACACGGGCACTTTTGAAAGCCTGCTGGAGGCCGGGGAATTTATAGCCACCGTCGAGCGCCGCCAGGGCCTTAAGATAGCCTGCCTTGAAGAGATAGCCTACACCATGGGCTATATAAGCAAGGGGCAGCTGCTTAAGATGGCCGAGGGGCTTAAGAAGAACAGCTACGGGGAATACCTTAAGAAAGTGGCGGACGGGGAATAAGAAATGAAGAACATGCTTGTTACGGGCGGGGCCGGGTTTATCGGGTCTAATTTTATCCGCTACGTTTTTGAGAAAGGCGGGTTCAAGGGGAAGATAATTAACCTGGACAAGCTTACTTACGCCGGGAACCCGGAGAACCTGGCCGATATTCAGCGCAAGTACAAGGGCCGCTACACTTTTGTTAAAGGCGATATCTGCGACTATAAGACCGTGCTCGGCCTGATGAAAAAATACGGCATAACCGCGGTGGCGCATTTCGCCGCCGAGTCGCACGTCGACCGCTCCATCTTCGGGCCGAAAGATTTTATAGAGACCAATATCAACGGAACCTTCACCCTGCTTGAGGCCGCGCGCACCGTGTGGGGGGGGCGCCGGGACGCGCGGTTCCATCACGTAAGCACCGACGAGGTATACGGGTCTTTGGGGAGAACGGGCAGATTTAAAGAGACCACGCCTTACGCCCCGCGCAGCCCTTATTCGGCTTCCAAGGCGTCTTCGGACCACCTGGTAAGGGCTTACCACCATACCTACGGGCTGCCGGTCACCATCTCCAACTGCTCCAATAATTACGGGCCTTGCCATTTTCCGGAAAAGCTGATCCCGCTGGCCATCCTTAACGCGCTGGAGGGCAAGCCCCTGCCCGTTTACGGCGACGGCCTGCAGGTGCGCGACTGGCTGTACGTGCAGGACCACTGCGCCGCCATCTGGAAGATAATGCGCAAAGGCCGCGCGGGGGAAACTTACAACGTGGGCGGCAATTGCGAGATGAAGAACATAGACGTGGTGAAGGGGATCTGCCGCGCGCTGGAACGCGCCGTGCCGGCCCGGCATAACAAGGCCCTCGCCGGGAAGAACTACGCGGACCTGATAACCTATGTTAAAGACCGCGCCGGGCACGACCGCCGCTACGCCATAGACTTTTCTAAAATAAAGCGGGAGCTGGGCTGGCGGCCCTCGGTGCGTTTCGCCGGCGGGCTGGCGGAGACCGTGGACTGGTACCTGGCTAACCCTGGCTGGGTCAGGAACGTTAAGACCGGCGCTTACCGCGGCTGGCTTAAAAAGAATTATTCCTCAAAATGAAACTTGTCTTTCTGGGGACCAACGGCTGGTACGACACCGGCGCCGGCAATACCGTGTGCGCGCTCCTTAAAACTAAGCGCTGGGACATCCTGCTGGACGCCGGCAACGGCATTTATAAATATAACGACCACTCCGCCGGTACCAGGCCGGTCTTTATCCTGCTCAGCCACTTTCACGTAGACCATATAGCCGGGCTGCACCTGCTGCTTAAATTTAAATTCAAAAAAGGTCTTACCATCTGCGGCGGCAAGGGCGCGCGGCGCGTGCTTAATACGTTCGTAAACAACCCTTTTACCTGCCCGTTCAATAAACTGCCCTACCCGGTGGCGGTTCTGGAACTGCCTGCGCAGGCGGGGGAACTTCCTTTTAAACTTACCACCCTGCCGCTGGTGCACGCGGACCCGGTGATAGGTATGCGCCTTGAACTGGAGGGGAAGGTTATAACCTACTGCACCGATACCGGCTACTGCCCCAACGCTTTAAAGCTGGCGAAGGGCGCGGACCTGCTTATAACCGAGTGCGCCAACCTCCCCGGCGAGTTCAACCCGGGCTGGCCCCATTTCAGTCCGGAAACTGCCGGCAAACTGACCGCCGACGCCGGCGCCAAGCGCCTGGTAATGACCCACTTCTCCGCGGCGCGCTACCCGGCCAACGCCAAGCGCGCCCTGGCCCTGCGGCACGCCCGCAAGGTGTTCCCCAGGGCCGTGGCGGCCGTGGACGGCACAAAAGTCACATTCTAGCTCCTCCCGCACCGACGAACCCTTTTGCTATAATGTCTATATTATAAGGGTTTGCTGGAGGATCTCGTGAAAAAAGCTTTAATAACCGGTATCACCGGCCAGGACGGCGCATATCTTGCAGAGCTTCTTCTCGGCAAGGG
>JAJZVJ010000323.1 GCA_021845705.1 bacterium | reverse complement strand
TCTCGCGATGCGGTCTTTAACGTCGGCGTAATATCCGCTTAAAGAAACCTGAATGCCGGACTTGAAGTTCGCCGCCGCCCCGGCCTGGGTCTGCCAGGAGTGTTCCGGTCTAAGGTCCGCCGAACGGTCCGCTGGAGGCACCCAGGGATCATAAAGGTCGGCGAAAGTGGGAGCCTGCCAGGCACGCCCCGCCTGCGCCGAAAATTTCCAGGTAAAATCCGGGGAATAGACCGCCGCTACCCTCGGGCTGTACTGGTCCGCGTACCCGACGTTACGGTCGTATCTGAACGAGGGGATAAGACTGAAACCTTTAAAAAGATCAATAGCCCATTGCGCGAACAGCCCGGTATTCTGTTCGAAATGGTTGCCGTAAGTGTCGGACTTGAGGAGGCCCTTCCTGTATTCGACCCCGGCCTCGGCCTTGTTGAAGAACGAGAAGCCCAGCTGCGCCCTGCCGGTAAGCGTGCTGGAAAGCTCGTCGCTCCAGGCGTTATGGGAGAATAGCCGGTTCACGCCGGCTTCCCCCTCCAGGGAATAGCGCACGTTCTCCGTAAGCGGCATCTCAAGGGCCGCCCTGGCCAGCCCCAGGCTGGAGCGCTGCAGATCCGTAAGCGAATTCGCAGCGCGCTCCCGGCTGCCGTTCCAATCTTCAATCGGCACCGGGGTTCCTCCGGGAACGCCGTTCTCGGAGTTATTTCTGATGGCGTTAAAGGAAAATTTCCCGCTCCCGCCTACCGCCACCACCGTTTTGCCGCTGAAGAATTCCCTGGAGGAAGCGGAGTTCCGCTGAAAGCCGTCGGAGGCGTCACGCGATGCCCTTACCGCTGTCTTAAGGCGGCCGGCCGCGCCCATGAACGAAACCGTATTGGCGGCGCCGCCGTATGAGGACATGACAGTCCCCAGGGAAGCGTTCATGACTCCTGCGTTCGGCGTACGGGTTACGAAGTTTATCACCCCGCCCTCGGCGTTTGCGCCCTGCACCGAGGACCAGGCCCCCGGCAGCACTTCCACCCTTTCTATATCCGCCGCCGGCAGCGCTGACAGGTCCACCGTGCCGGTGATATCGGCGGGAACGCGCATCCCGTCGAAGAACACCGCCGTCTGCCTGGCCGCGAAGCCGCGCATGCCGGCGGAAGCCAGGCCGGAAGCCCCGTCAGCGCGCCTCAGCAGGACAGGAAAGGCGGTCTCCACCAGGTCCCCGGCCGACGACGCGGCTTCGCTTTGAACGGAGGGAATATAAATATCCGCGGCGTCGGCGGGCTTCGGGACCGCCTTCAGGGAAGATTTGCTGACCGACAGATAAACTTCGCCGTCATCCCGGGCCTGGGCCGCATGAACCGAAAGGCAGAGAGAGATAACAAGGAATACTGAAGACACTTTAGGCATTTTTCCTCCCGCGAGAGTCGCCGCGCCAAAAAAGGCGGCTTCCTCGTGAAAGGAGTTCCGGCCCTCGCAGGTACGACGGTTCCGGCGGTAGACCGGGCTTATTCCGTGCGTGACGGACATCACCGTTGCGGGGCAGCTCCGGATTTTCACCGGATTCCTCCGCCAGAACGCATTAATTATACAAAATCGACCACGGCGTGGGTCTAAAGACCCCGGCGGGCTGGGCCGGATAACTTATGCCGGATGGGCCGAGAAGCCCATGGACGCGGACTTGTAAATGTATATATTATAAGTGCCGTTCCATATCGGGATCACAGGGAGTTCTGATGAAAAAAACAGACATAAGCAAACTGCTGCTCGCCTCGGCCTTCCTGGCCGCGCCTCTGTCCGCGCAGAGTACCGACGGCCTGCCCTCCGTGAAGGAAATAATAAGCCAGGCCAGGTCCGGCGGGGTTTCAGCCCCCCTCCCTGCCCTCCCGCAGGACGCCAGGACGCCTAAAGACTGGACCATCATGGTCTTCATGAACGGCAAGAACAATCTTTCGAGCTACGTTCACACCGATATGAACGAGATGGAGCAGGCCGGGTCCACCGGCAAAGTGAACGTGGTCGTGGAAGCCGGAAGGACCGCATATACCCCCCCCTACGATCCCGGCGGCGGCTACGACGATTATCCGGACGTCAACCCCTGGGGCGGCGGGAGCCACCCGGGTTACCCCGGCTGGCACCCTGTCCCGCCTTACCTGAGCAAGGCCGGAAAAGACGCCGCGGCGGGTTCGGAAGCGTGGACCGGCGTACGCAGGTACTACATCCTGAAAGACACCGATACAGCCGTGACCGGCTCCCGCCTGCTGGAGGAGCTGCCCAGGACGGACATGGGAGACTGGAACCAGCTGGTGGAGTTCGCGAAATGGGCGAAGGCCAACTACCCGGCCAGGAAATATATGCTGATAGTCTGGAACCACGGCGACGGCTGGAAGACCAAGTCGCCCGGCGCCGCCGCGCTGAAAGGCATTTCCTACGACGACGAGACCGGCAACGGCATCACCACGGTGCAGCTTGGCCAGGCCCTCGCCGGGATGGGAGGAGTGGATATTTACGCTTCGGACGCCTGCCTGATGCAGATGGCGGAAGTGGTTTACGAACTGAGGAACTCGGCGCCGGTAATAGTGGGCTCCGAGGAGACCGAGCCGGGCGACGGCTGGGATTACGGCGCTTTCCTTTCCCGCCTTGACCCTTACAGCCTGGCCCCCGAGGCCGTGGCAAAGGCCGCCGTTGAAGGCTATAACGCTTCCTACTCGGCCAAAGGCAAAGGCGTTACCATGTCCGCGGTCCGCACCAGCGCGGCGGAGCCGCTGCGCGCGCTGCTGGACCAATGGGCGGACCTCGCCATGACCCAGGACAAAGCCAAACTTAAGGAAGCCCTTAACGAGTCCCTCGGCTTCTCCGGCGCCGATTCCAGGGACCTGCTGAACTTCCTTTCCCTCGCCGGCGCCAGGCTGCCCGCGCTGCAGGCCAAAGGGGCGGAAATAGCCGCTCTTGTTTCCGGAAGGATGCTTATAAAGAACGCCCCGGCCGGGGATTCTTTCAGGAACGCCCTGGGCCTCGGCGTATACCTGCCTTCCTACGGCTTCGACGTCAATTACCTGAAACTCTCGCTGTCAAAAGCCGGGAAATGGGACGAGTTCGTCCAGTGGCTCGTGAAATAAACCGGTTGACCATTAAAAAAGCCCTTCTTCCGGAGGGCTTTTTATTTGCCGCATTTTTCACCGCCTACGCGGCCCTGTATCCCTTTAAGACGTACCAGGCCTGGCCTAAAGCGATGCCTCCGTCATTGGCGGGGACCTGGCGGTTAGAGTACACCTTTAAACCCGCCTTCCGCAGGCCTGCCGTAACGCGCTCCAGCAGATAGCGGTTCTGGAAAACGCCGCCTGAAAGGCAGACCGTTTCCAGGCCCGCTTCCCGGGCTATTGTCACGCCGGCCTTTACGGCCGCCGCGGCCAGGCCCGCATGCAGCCTGGCGCAAACAAGCGCCGGCGCGGCACCGCCCAGCCTGTCGGCTACCGCGGCCCTGACCGCCGGCGCGGGGTCCAGTTCAAGGACGCCGGGACCACGGGAGAAATCAAGAGCATAGCCGCGGCGCGGCGGGGTGCCGGATAACAGACTTTCCATTTCCATCGGGCCCTGGGCTTCGTAAGTCGCCTCGGTCCTTAAGCCGGCTATGAAGCTGAAAGCGTCCAGGAAACGGCCCATGCTTGAAGTGCGCGGGCAATTCAGCCCGGCCTCTATCATCCTCTCGGCGGT
>JAJZVJ010000322.1 GCA_021845705.1 bacterium | reverse complement strand
GGTTCCCACGATAGCGGTAAACCTCTATCCCCTCGGAGATATCGAATTCTTTTTTCCCCGCCCCGCCCTTCGTGAGCACTACAGGCCTGTGCCCCATGGCGGCCAGCCGCTTCGCCGTTTCCCAGGCCACCCTGCCGGAGCCACCGGCGTCGTCTTCCTGTATTATGTCGGTGCAGACCAATACGTTAAGCGGCCCGGCCGCAGGCCTGAGTCCGAAAGTGACGCCCCCCGCCGCCAGTTTCCTGTTCCGGGCCAGCCATAGCTCGAACATTACGGCCGCATGGATCTGGTCGTTAAGGTTCCGCCTCCCGCTTTCATGTTCCTTCAGCATCCCGGCTATAGAACCGGGAGAGAGCCAGCCGTCCTTTTCCATGGAAGTCCCGTTAAGGACCCCGCGCACGAAATCTTTCAGCCCTTCGCCATACCACCGGGCCAGCGGAACCTGAAAACCGCGCTTCGGCCCCTTTAGCGTTTCCGGCGGCAGGCGCCCGGCCATGATTTTTTTAAGCATGGCCTTAAGGGTGAATCCCCGCGTTTTCAGCGCCAATGGGGCCGACGCCATAAGCTCGGCCAGCCTCACGTCCAGGAAAGGTACCCGCAGTTCCAGGGAATTGGACATCGAAACCCTGTCCGCCAGGCAGAGCAGGTCGTCGGAAAGATAATTCCTGAGTTCGTAGGCGAAAATATCGTCGGGCGAGGCCAGCCGGCCCGACAGCCTCGGGGCCGAACCGGCCGTCCCCGCGCGCGCGGGAACGTAAAGACGGGCCCGTTCCTCGATGTTAAAATACGAGATCCAGGAATCATAGGCGTCGCGGAAATCTCCGCTGCCGCCGCCGAAGAACCTTTTCAACCGCCCGGGGACGTTCGTGGCCGAGCGGGATTCCGGCATCAGCCGGGCCGCCGACCAAAAACCTTTCCGCAGCGCCTGCGGCAGCTTCAAATAAGCCGGCATCAGCCTGGCGCCAAGGTGCCTGGGATAGCCGCCGAAGAACTCGTCGCCGCCTACGCCGGTCAGGGCCACGGTAACTTTTTTCCTGGCCGCGGCCGTTACCAGGTAAGTGGGGATGGAGGAAGCGTCCGCGAAAGGCTCGTCGAAAGTGGCCGAGAGCTTCTCTATTATGCTGCGGGGATCGGGCTCGAGCAGCAGTTCGGAATGGTCGGAGCGGAAATATTCAGAGATAGACCGCGCCTGCGCGGTTTCGTTGAAGCTGGAATCCTTTCTGCCGTAACCGACCGTGAAAGTTTTCACCGGGGCGGCCCCGAGGCTGTTCATGTAGTACAACAGGGATGAAGAATCCACTCCGCCGGAAAGAAGCAGCCCGAGTGGGACGTCGGAGACGAGCTGCTCGGAAACGCTCGCTGCAAGCAGGCCGTCCGCTGCCTCCAGGTACTCCTCCCAGGTTTTAGCCGGCGTGGTCCCGAACTCCGGCACCTGCCAATAAGTTTTTATTTCCGCTTTTCCGCCCCGGAAGAGCAGGGTCTGCGCCGGCTCAAGCTTGCGTATGGCTTTGTAAACGGTAAGCGGCGCCGGGATGTAAAGGTTGGTAAAATAGGCGTCCACGGCCTCCGTATCCAGCCCCGTGCCTATATCGGCGGCGAGCAGGAGGGCTTTCATTTCCGAGGCGAAATAAAGCTTGTCCCCGGAGATGGAGTAAAAAAGAGGCTTTATCCCGAAATGGTCCCGACCCAGAAGCAGGGCGGCTTTTCTGGAATCCCAGATCGCGAAAGCGAACATCCCGCGCAGCTTCGGAGCGAGGTCCGCTCCGTGCTCCTCGTAAAGATGGACCAGAACTTCCGTGTCGGTCCTGGTGCGGAAGCGGTGGCCCTTCACCTCCAGCCCTGCGCGCAGCTCTTTAAAATTGTAAATTTCTCCGTTGAAGACTACCGTAACCGAACCGTCTTCATTGGAAATTGGCTGCCCCCCGGTGGCCAGGTCTATGATCTTGAGCCGTCGCATCCCGAGCGAAACCTTTTCCCCTTCGATAAAAAAACCGTCCTCGTCCGGCCCGCGGTGCGCCAGCCTGGAGGCCATGCCCTTCAGCAGGTCTTCGTTCCTGTAATTAGCGAAACCGCAGATGCCGCACATCAGGACACCCCACGGAAGCACGCTTCGAACAGGGGCAGCAAAGCCTCGGCGGCCGCCAGCGGGTCGTACTTTTTCGCCTGTTCAAGGCCTTTGAGCCTCAGGTTATCCCTGACCCCTTTATCCGAAAGCAGTGCGGCCAGCGCGTTCTTCATGCTTTCCACAGAAGCCGGGTCGAAGTAAGAGCAGGCTTCGCCGAGGACCTCGGACAGGGAGGAGGCGTTGGAACTGACCACCGGGGCCCCGCACGCCATCGCCTCTACCGGGGGAAGGCCGAACCCCTCGTAAAAAGACGGGAAAGCGAAAACCTCGGCGGCGCTGTAAAGAAAAGGAAGGTCCTCTGAAGGAACGCGCTCGAGTTTCACCAGCGTCCCGGGCCCGACGCCGGCCGGGGCCGCATAATCGCCTACCCCCGCCAGGACCAGGCTGCGCCCGGAGCGCAGCCTTTCGGGGAGCTCCGCGAAAGCTTTCACCAGCCCGTCCACGTTCTTATGGGGGTTGGCATTGCCGACATAGAGGACGTAGGGCGCGGAGATACCCAGTTTTTTCAGGCGCGGGGCCGCGTCGCCGCGTTCGTAAAAAACAGCCGGGTCGACGGCGTTATGGTTGACGAATATTTTCCCGGGATCGACCCCCAGAAGCCTTACGATATCCTGTTTTGAGTATTCGGAGACGGTCAGCACGGCGGCGGCGGAAGCCGCGTAAAAACGCATGGCCCCCCGGTATACCGCGGCGAACTTTGTGTAGCCCGGGTAGACCAGGTTCGTCAGGTCATGGATGGTTATGATCGTTGGAACTCCGGTAAAAACGCAGGTCTTATAATAGGGCGAGAAGAACAGATCGCACTTCTCCCTCTTGAGCGCCGCCGGAAGGCTGACCTGCTCCCAGAACTGCGTATTCGAGCCGCTGATAGCCAGGAAGGAAACGTTGCCGGGAAGGCCGAAAGGAAGCTCCGTGCCGGAGTCGCCAAGCAGCAGGAATTCCCAGCCGGGGCGCAGGGCCGGCAGACGGGAAATATAATTCTGCAGGAAACGGCCTATCCCCGTGGTTTTGCCTTTATAAAATTCCCTGCAGTCGATAGCTATCTTTTTTTTCATTTCGGCCACAAGTCTTCAGGTCACGGGACCCGGCGGCGGGAAACCCGTAAAGCCGCTCCATTTCCGAGCTCTCCATAGATCTCATAAAGCCGGGTCATCTGCGCCCGCAGGTCGAAGCGGCGCTCGACTTTTTCCCTGGCTTTGCCGCCTATCCGCCCGGCATAAGCCGGGTCGGCCAGCAGCTTCGCGATAATACCGGCTATCGCCTCCGGGGCCGGCCTGGACAAAAATCCGTCCGCCCCGTCCCCGATTATTTCCAGGGGGCCGCCCATGTTGGTGGCTATCACGGCTTTCCCGCAGGCCATCCCCTCTATTATCGTGCGCCCGAAAGGCTCCGGCAATATTGAAGGGTTCACTATGACCTGGCACAGGTTCATCAAAGCGGCTATATCCTTCCTGTAACCCGTGAACAGGACTTTGCCGGCCAAACCGGGCTCCCGCGCAAGCGCCTCCAGCCTGGCGCGCTCCGGCCCGTCCCCAACTACCAGGAAAACGTCCGCAGTCTCCAAGG
>JAJZVJ010000321.1 GCA_021845705.1 bacterium | reverse complement strand
ACTGACCGAGTAATTTTTTTATCAGGTCGGGGCGGTTGATCTCGCGGAGGGCTTTGATTATCAGGGGTTTGTTCTCGGGTTTGTAATACTGGAGGAGCGCCCGCTGCATGCGGCGCTCCGTCTCTTTTTTGGGGACGTAGACGGGTTCCAGGGTGAAGGGGTCGAGGCCGGTGAAATAGATGGAGGTGGCTAGTTCCATGGGGGCGGGGAGGAAATCGTTTATCTGCTGGGGGCGGATGCGGCGCTCTTTGAGGAAGAGGGCGAGTTCGGCCATGTCCAGGAGGGTGGAGCCGGGGTGGGCGGAGATGAAGTAAAGGACGAGGTACTGTTCTTTGCCGGCTTTTTTGGATTCGGCCAGGAATTTATCGGCGAATTCTTTGAAGACTTCTACGGAAGGTTTTTTCATGACGGAAAGGACTTTGGGCGAAATATGCTCCGGGGCCACCTTGAGCTGGCCGCCGGTGTGGAAGCGGGCGATCTCGGAAATATACTCGCCGCATTGCAGCGCCAGGTCCATCCTGATACCGCTGGCTATAAAAGCTTTCTTCAGGCCTTTAAGGGCCCTTATCCGGCGCATCAGGGAAAGCAGCGGCCGGTGGTCCGTGTTCAGGTTGGGGCAGATCACCGGGTGCACGCAGGAGATCTTGCGGCAGGCCCGGCAGACGGCCATGTCACGGCCGCCCAGGGCGTACATATTGGCGGAGGGAGCGCCCAGGTCGGAAATATTGCCCGGGTGGCGCGGGGTATTCAGGAGTTTGCGGGCCTCGGCTTCCACCGAAGCTTCGCTGCGGTTCTGGATAAAGCGGCCCTGGTGCAGCGTGAGCGAGCAGAAGGCGCAGCCGCCGAAGCAGCCGCGGTGGATGACGATGGAATCTTTTATCATCTCCAGCGCGGGAACGGGTTCGCGGTAGGACGGATGCGCCCGCTTGGTGAAGGGCAGGCCGTAGACCGCGTCCATCTCTTCCGTGGAAAGCGGGAGGGCGGGGGGATTCTGCGCAACGGCGCGCCCCTCGCTTTTCTGGACCAGGACTTTCGCGTTGAAAGGGTTGGATTCTTCGTAGATCAGGCGGGTGGCCGTGGAGAACTTCACCCTGTCGCCGGCGACTTCGCCCGCGGAAGGCAGTTCTACGGCTCCGGGAATGGCCAGGGCGGCCGTTTCGCGCGCGCCGAGCGGATAGGCGGTGCCGCGTATGTTCCTGAGCTCTGAGATCTTCTCGCCGGACTTAAGGCGGCCGGCTATTTCACGGACCTGGCGTTCGCCCATGCCGTAGACCAGCAGGTCGGCCTTGGAATCGAGGAGGACGCTTTTGCGCACCTTGTCGGACCAGTAGTCGTAATGCGCGAAGCGGCGCATCGTGGCCTCTATGCCGCCGATCACTATCGGGACGTCGGGGTAGGCCTCGCGGGCGCGCTGGGAATAGATTATAGTGGCCCTGTCCGGGCGCAGCCCGGGGCGGGCCCCAGGGGAAAACTCGTCCGAGGAGCGGATCTTCCGGTTGTGGGTGTACTTGTTTATCATGGAGTCCATGTTCCCGGCGGAGATCCCGAAGAACAGGCGCGGCCTGCCGAATTTCCTGAAGTCGGCGCAGTTCTCCCAGCGCGGCTGCGGCAGAATGGCGACGCGCAGGCCTTCCGCTTCCAGCACGCGGCCTACCAGCGCCATGGCGAAAGAGGGGTGGTCCACGTAGGCGTCGCCGGTCACAAGCACCACGTCCACGGCGTCCCAGCCCAGCCGTTCTACCTCTTCAGGCGTAATGGGCAGAAAATCCATATACTCAATGATAGCAAAGGACGATAAAAGAAAGCCAAGCTAGGGCCGGGAGCCCGGAGGCGGGGCCGCGGCAAGTCCACCGTTCCGGGAGCTGCCCAGCGTATAGGGTAGTCCCGGTCTTTTAATATTATCGTTTTTTTGTAATAATAGTGTGGAGGGGCGGAAAGCCCCTGATCTTAAGGAGAAAACATGAAAAAGATTATTCTTTCGCTCTGCATACTGCCCATGCTGGCCGCGGCGGCCAAGGCCGACCCGTTCTCGGATTTCAAGACCCAGATACAGGCCCAGGGCAAGACGCTGATAAAGCCTTTCGCGGCCGACCTCGGCGGACTTATCGGCGGCAACGATTTCAACTCGGGCCGCGCTATCGGCTTCCCCGGCTTCGACGTCGGGCTGGCCGCTACGCTGCAGAGCAAGCCCAGCAGCGACAACCGCCTGCTGCGCGACGCCGGCGTTAAAACTTTCGGAGTAGGCATGCTGCAAGCGGGCGCGGCGCTGCCTTTGATAGGGGCGGACGTGATGCTGCGCGGCATAACCTACTCGGGTCTCTCCATAGTGGGCGGCGGCCTGCGCTACCCCGTGCTTAAGAGCGGGACCATTGCCAGGTTCATTCCCGACGTCTCCGTCTCGGCTTATTACGACGTTATAAACTACGATTACTTCAAGGGCACCCACATGTCCCTGGACGCGGCGGCTTCTTTCAATATCCCGGTAATAAAGCCGTTCGTCGGAGTAGGCATAGACAGGACCAAGGTGGAGATACAGAAAGTCTCCGCCCTGCTTAACGGCGCTTCCGGGACCATCTCCAAGCCCCGCTACACCGTGGGCGTGCGTTTCTCCCCGCTGCCGCTGCTTTACGTCTACGGCGCTTACAACATGCTGCACGGGCAGACCGGCTACTCGCTGGGCGCCGGCGCGAAGTTTTAGTCAGCCGGACAGCCGGACGGCCGGGCAGCTTCCCGAAGGAAGCTGCCGAGCAGTCTGACTTTCCACCTACCCGCTAAAGGAGATCAACATGGAACCCAATCAGACACAGAGCACCGAAAGCCACAAGTACATAGAACTGGCCGAGCATTACGGGGCCAACAATTACCACCCTCTCCCGATAGTCATCGCTACCGCCAAGGGCGTCTGGGTAAAGGATCCGGAGGGGAATAAGTACATGGATATGCTCAGCGCTTACTCGGCGCTGAACCACGGCCACAGGCATCCCAGGATAATAAAGTCCCTGGTGGAACAGGCGAAGAGGGTCACGCTGTCGTCCCGCGCTTTCAATAACGACCAGACCGGGCCGTTCTTCAAGGAACTCTGCGAGTTCACCGGCTACGAAATGGTGCTGCCGATGAACACCGGCGCCGAGGCCGTGGAAACTGCCGTTAAGGCCGCGCGCAAATGGGCCTACAAGGTAAAGGGAGTGGCGGAGGGAAAGGCGGAGATAATAGTCGCGTCCAATAATTTCCACGGCCGCACCATCTCCATAATCTCTTTCTCCACCGAGCCGCAGTATAAGGACGGTTTCGGCCCGTTCACGCCGGGCTTCAAGGTGGTAGGCTACGGCGATATAGAGGAACTTAAGGCCGCTATCAACCCCGCCACCGCCGCGTTCCTGGTGGAACCCATCCAGGGCGAGGCCGGCATCATAGTCCCGCCCGCCGGCTATCTTAAAGCCGCCAGCGAACTCTGCAAAGCCAATAACGTCCTGTTCATAGCCGACGAGATCCAGACCGGCTTCGGCCGCACGGGCAGGAAGTTCGCCTGCGAATACGAGAACGTCAAGCCGGATATGATAATAATGGGCAAAGCGCTCGGCGGAGGCGTAATGCCTATCTCCGCGGTGGCCGCCTCCAGGGCCGTGCTGGGCGTGTTCAACCCGGGCGATCACGGCAGCACCTTCGGCGGCAACCCGCTCGCCTGCGCGGTGGCGCGCATG
>JAJZVJ010000320.1 GCA_021845705.1 bacterium | reverse complement strand
GATGAAGAAGTCTACCGGCGTGCCACCCGGCTGGCCGTGGGACAGTCATAAAACGGGAGATTTTTTAATTTTAGCGTCTTCCATGTTCCCAAATCGGCCTGCTGGAAGTTACGTGAGCTTTTGGGTAATATAAATCAACTACGAACTTGACGATATTATGCTATATTGAGCCTTTAGGTTATTAAGCTATTTGTGACTTTTACGCTATTTACTTTAGGGGGACGGGTTCATGAAGAAAATACTCATTGTCGAGGATGAGGAAGGTATCACAGAACTGCTCAAATTCTGCCTTGAAGCGGAAGGCTACCTGGTAGTAGCCACCGACAAGGGCCGGACGGCCCTTGAATGGATAAAAGAGCTGCGCCTGGACCTGGCCATAATAGACCTGGGCCTGCCTGATATAAACGGGATGGAAGTCTGCCTGTCCATAAAAGAAAATCCCAAGACCCGCGCCATCCCCGTGATAATACTGACCGGCAACACCTCGAACGTGGCCAGGATACAGGGGAATCTTAACGCCAGCGCGGAACTTTTCCTGAACAAACCGATAAGCACCGATGACCTTAAGAAGGCCGTGGCCATGATGTTCGAAAAGTCGGAAAAAAAGAAAATGCTGCTGAGGAATTCTATAAAAACCAGGCTGGAGAATTAGTGCAGGCGCGTAAGCAGCGCGGAGCAAGCCGCCAGGCAGGCGGTCTCCGCCCTTAAAGTATAAAGCCCAAGGTTCATGAAAACCGCGCCCTTCGAGCGCGCGAACTCCAGCTCCCCCTTCGTAAAACCGCCTTCCGGCCCCACAAAAAGCTTCAGTTCCGTTTTACCGGCTATCCCTTCAGCCGCCTCGTCCGGAGGCAGCCCTTCCGCGGAGGCGAAAACGGACGCTCCGCCGGCCAGCAGGAGGTCGTCGAGCTTTTCGGGCCTGCGCACTTCCGGCAGAAAGCCGCGCCCGCACTGCTTGGCGGCCGCGGTCACTATCTGCCCCAGCCGGCCCGCGCGCCGCTCCCAGCCGCTGAAAAGGTCGAACTGCACCCGCGAGGCCATCACCGGCTGAAAAGAAGCCGCGCCCGCTTCGGTGCAATGTTCCAGGATGGCTTCCAGGGCCGGCCGCGCCACCACGGCGAAACAAAGCGTGAGCTTTGTCCTGTATTCCGGGCTGGGAAGCTTTTCCCCGACCGAACCCGCTACCCTGTCGCCCGACGCGGACTTGATGACGGCGCGGTAGCGGTTGCCCTTCCCGTCGAAGATCTCTATTTCGTCCCCGGCGCGCGCCCGCGCCGCGCGGGCTATATGCCCGGATTCCTCCGGCCCGGCGAAGAATTCTCCGCCGTGCATGTTCTCGGGTGGTATAAAATATTGGGGCATCGCTTTTATTGAACTTCCGGCCGGGCCGGCTTTCCGCCCGCGCCACAAGGGATAAAGCGCGTATCCGGAATACGCCCAAGGACCTCTATCCCAGTATTTTCTTGAAGAAACCCTTCTCTTTCTCTTCCGGAGGCGTTTCGTGGCCGGCTATCCTGGCAAGCTCCTCGAAAAGCTCGCGCTGCCTCGGACTAAGGTCAGGCGGGACCTCCAGCTTCACCTTCACCAGCAGGTCGCCCCTGCTCTTGCCGCCGGCGGCGGACATCCCGTGGTTATGCAGGCGGAAAACCTTGCCGTGCTGGGTTCCCTGGGGAATTTTTATCTTGACGCGGCCGCCCTCGATAACCGGCACGTCAGTTTCTCCGCCGAGAGCTGCCTGCCACACGGCCACGGGGCAGTCGTAAAGCAGGTCGCTTCCCTGACGCTCGAAATTCGGGTGATGCTTAAGCCTCACCTGTATGTACAGGTCCCCGGAATCCCCCCCGCGCAGCCCGGCGTCCCCGCCTCCGGAAACGCGCAGCACGGCGCCTTCCTCCACGCCGGCGGGGATCTTTATATTTATCGAGGCGGTCTTCTTCTGCCTGCCGGCCCCGGAGCAGGCCTTGCAGGGGACGGTTATGACTTCGCCCTCGCCGCGGCATTCCGGGCAGGCCTGGCTGAAAGAGAAAAAGCCCTGCGAATACTGCACCCGGCCGGACCCGTGGCAGTCGGGACATTTCCGTATGCCCGTCTTGCTCCTTGCCCCGGTCCCCCCGCATTCCGTGCAGACCTCGGTACGCTCAAAATTAACCGGGACTTTAACCCCCGTAAAGGCTTCCTCCAGGGTGATCTCCGCCTCGTACTTCAGGTCGGCCCCGCGCCTGGTGCGCGGCTTGCCGCGGCCTCCGCCCTGGCCCTGGGTGAACAGGTTCTCAAAAAGGTCGCCGAACATATCGCCGAGGTCGGCCCCCTGGAAACCGCCGAACCCGCCGCGGCCGCCGCCGGCCTTAAGCCCCTCCGCGCCGTACTGGTCGTAAACCTGGCGTTTTTCCGGGGTGGAAAGAACTTCGTAAGCCTCGTTTATTTCTTTGAAGGCGGACTCGGACTCGCTATTGCCCGGGTTGCGGTCCGGGTGGTGCTTCATCGCGAGTTTCCGGTAAGCGGATTTTATCTCGTCGGGGCCGGCGTTGCGGGCCACGCCGAGTATGCGGTAATAATCGTTTGAGGCCATAAAAATAAGTCTGAGAGTCGAGGGTCAGGGGTCGGGGGTCGAGCGCAGCGAGACTGTGCTTGTCAGGAACCGGAAGTCGAAACCGGGAGCCGAGAGAGGGGCCGCGTTCTGCGACACCCGACTCTCGACTCCCGACTCTCGATTTCCCTATTTCTTATCGTCTACCACTTCCGCGTCCACTACATCGTCCTTGCCGCCGGCCGACGCTTTAGCGCCCTCCGGGGCGGGCCCGGCGCCGGCCTCGGGGCCGGCTTTGGCCTGCGCGGCCTTATAGACGGCCTCGCCGAGCTTCTGGGAAACCTGGATAAGGGCGTCCTTCGCTTTCTTCACCTTCTCCATGTCGTCGCCTTTCATGGCGTCCTTCATTTCGCCGATCGCGCGGTCCACGGCCAGGCGCTCGTCCTGGGAGATCTTGTCCCCGTGCTCCTTCAGCGCCTTCTCGGTGGTGTAGAGGACGGTGTCGGCCTCGTTCTTGGTCTCCACCTTTTCCTTGTATTTTTTATCGTCGTCGGCGAACTTCTCGGCCTGTTTGACGAATTTATCGATCTCGTCCTTGGACAGCTTGTTGGGAGCGCTGATGGTGATATGCTGCGCCTTGCCCGTCCCCAGGTCCTTGGCGTGCACCTGCAGGATGCCGTTGGCGTCGATGTCGAAGGACACCTCTATCTGCGGCACGCCGCGCGGCGCCGGGGGGATGCCGTCCAGGTCGAATTTGCCCAGCGACACGTTGCCCTCGCCCATGGCCATGGCGCGCTCGCCCTGGATCACGTGGATGGTGACGGCGGGCTGGTTATCGGCCGCGGTGGAGAAGATCTGCGACTTTTTTGCCGGGATGGTGGTGTTCTTGTCGATGAGCGGAGTGCGCACGCCGCCCAGGGTCTCTATGCCCAGCGTAAGCGGGGTGACGTCCAGCAGCAGCACGTCCTTCACATCGCCGGTCAGCACGGCCGCCTGCACGGCCGCGCCGGAAGCCACGCACTCCATGGGGTCTATGCCGTGCTCTATCTTCTTGCCGGCGTAGTCCTCTATGAACTTCTGCACGATGGGCATGCGGGTGGGGCCGCCCACCAGGATTATCTTGCTGATGTCGGAGGTCTTCATTTTGGCGTCGGCGAGCGCGGTATCTATGGATTTCTGGCAG
>JAJZVJ010000319.1 GCA_021845705.1 bacterium | reverse complement strand
CGGACGTTACGGCTTATAACAACATAATAACCTCCGCCGGCGGCGCAGCTATCAGTAAATACGCGGTCACCCAGTCCGGGTCCCTTTCCATTAAGGTATACACGCAGGCCGGCGCGCTCGTCAGGACCGTTTATGACGGGCCCGTCCCGGCCGGGAAAGGCACGGTTGGCTGGGATGGGACCAATTCAAACGGAGGCAGAGCCGCCAGCGGCATCTATTTCGTCAAGACGAAGGGCCCGGGCCTGGATAAGACCGTTAAGGTCGCGGTGGTCAGGTAGCGGCGGCTGGAGCACTAACGCCTGCGCGGGCCCGGAACTGAACTATGGACACTCAACATAAAACCGAGAGCAAAGCCGCTTCCGCCCTTAACAGGTGCGCGGGCGTCCTCCTGGTTTTCGCCGTCCCCTTGCTGGCCGCTTCCGCTTTCGCTGGCGGGCCGGGTTCCGCCGGCATGCAGGCGCTGAAGCTTGATATGAGCCCCAGGGCCGCCGGCATGGGTGGGGCCTTCGTCGCGGTGGCTGACGATATCTATACCATCGGCTATAATCCCGCCGGCCTCGGCCAGCTTTATATCCCCGAGGCCTCGGCCGTCCTGCACCATTCGGGGATCGACGACTCGAAGATGAACAATATTTCCTTCGGCCTGCCGCTTCCTTTTATAGGCCTGGCCGGGCTGGCCAAGCCCGGGTTCGGCGTGTCCCTCATGCTTTCCGACGCCGGGAGTTTCGATTACCGCTACATAAATTATGACGGCTCCGTTACCAAACAGTCCTTTGACGCCCAGAAAGACCTGGCGCTTACTTTCGGTTATGGCGAGAAAGTGTACTCCGACGAAGTGAACCTGGACGGCTATAAGGCCAAGATAGACCAGTACCTGGGCCTGAACATCAAGTATGTCAAGTCCACTATACTTCAACAATATTCCGCCTCTGGATTCGCCTTTGACGGGGGCTGGCTGCTGCTTGAGCCCGACCTGGGGCTCTCGCTCGGCGCTTCCCTCGCGAATTACGGCGGAGGGCTCAAGTACGCCACCGAGGTGACCAACCTGCCCTCTATAATGCGCCTTGGCGCCGCGTACGAGCGCCCTACGGTGATGGACCAGTCCGTACTGCTGGCCGCTGAAGCGGATTTCTATATGAACGAAGCCATGAAAAGCCTCCGTTTCGGTCTTGAATACCATTTCGAGAAAATATTCAATTTACGCCTCGGCTATAAAGCGGCCGAAGACAACAAGGGTTTAACCATGGGACTGGGCCTGCATTATAACGACATGTCCATGGATTTCGCGAGCGGCATGTCCAACCAGGTCTATAATTCCACCCAGCTGTCTTTCTCCTATAAGTTCACCGGGATAGTGATCAAGGAGTACCGCAATAAAGTGAAGTACAAGGACCCGCAGCCCGCCCGCGCCGGACCCGACAAGGCTAAACCGGCCGAAAAGCCGGCCTCCAGGCAGGCCAAACCGCAGGAAAACAAAAAAGATTCCGACTTTTTCTGGATCTACTAGCCGCAGACGGCTCCCGGCCGCGTCCCCGTTCGAACGCGCCTTTCCCCGTGTGTAACAAAACGCAAATTGACACATGGACCGTTTGTTTATAGAATTGGGTATCGGTCCCATTTTAGGAGGATATATCATGAAAAAAGCGCTTTTTATCGCGGTCGCGGCCCTCATAACCGCCGGCTGCTCTTCTGCGCCGAGCAAGGGCACTGTGGCCAAGTCCGGAGAAATAGAGCGGGAATGGGTTGAGGAAGGCGTAACCAAGAATTACGTTTTCGCGCGCGGCATGGGAGCCGCAGACCAGACGCTGGAGAACAAGACGCAGCGCATGGCTACTTCGCGCAACGCCGCCATAGTGAACGGGCAGTACAATATGCTCTCCTTTGTAAAAGGGATCAGCCTTGAAGGCGGCATAACGGTGGAAAAAGCGATCGAGACCGATTCCGTCCTCGCCACCAAGATAAACGAGGTAATAAAAGGCGCCCAGGTGGTCCGCACCGAGTGGACCTCCGACGACGGCTGCGTGGTGGTGCTGCGCCTGCCTAAAAAGGTCCTTAAGGATTCCGGCGTCAAGCTGGCCGAATAAGAGGTCCCGCAAGAAATGACTAAAAGCCTTACGCTCGTGCTGGCTGCGGCGCTGTTCACCGCGGCCGGCTGCGGCGGAACCCGCAAAAGCTCCCTGAACCCGGCCTATGAGACCGAAGTGGTGGAGGCCGAAGGCATGTCCCCGGTAGTAGGCGGGGACGTGGACGGGGCACGCAAGGCCGCGCTGGGCGACGCGATGAAGAACGCGCTCGGCCTGGTGGTAGGGGTGTATGTCTCCCAGGACGCGATGGTGTCAAAATCCGTCCTGATAGATGAGAGCATAACCTCCCAGAGCGAGGGCTATATAGAAAAATACGAGACGCTTAAAGAATGGCGCGACGGGGACTTCTATAAGACCCGCATAAGGGCGCACGTGCGTAAAGAGGACCTTGCCGCGAAGCTGCGCAACCTGGAGACCGAGCCCCAGAAACTCGGCAATCCCGTCATCGGCTTCGATATCAAGGAATCAGCGAACTCGAAGCCGCAGCAGACGAATTACGCCGAACTGGAACTTAAGAACAGGTTTTCCGAAGCCGGCTTCATAACCGGCGAGGCTGACAAGGCGGATATCGTGATAAAGGGAGAAGCGCAGACGTCCTTCAATACCAGGGAAGGCCTGGGGGGCTTCGTTTCATACCGTGCGGGAGTTTCGCTTTCCGCGGTCAAGCAGGGCTCCCAGGAGACGCTGGCCACCGAGCAGGAGTCGGCCGGAGGCATAGACCTTAACGACGCCGCGGCCGCCCGGGCCTCGATCATAAACGCGGCGAAGAAAGCCGCCGACCCGTTCAAGGACAAGATACTGAAGGCCCTCAGGGAAAAATCCATCGTGCGGCTGAACCTGAGCAACGTCAAGACGATGAACGACCTGAGCGATTTCACCAAGCTCCTTCGCAATATCCCCGCCGTCAGGGCTTCATGGGTTCGCGGCTACAACGGCGGGGTCGCCGTGATAGACGTCGCCATGCATAAAGGCGGCGCGGCGGACCTCTCCCAGCTGCTGATGAAAAACACCACAAGGACGGTAAAGATCAACAGGACATCCTCTTACGACCTGGACGCCGAACTGCAATAGGCGTTCCGCCCCCTGAAAGCGTACGCCGACAGGAATAAAAAAGCCCGGTAGACCGGGCTTTTTTATTCGCGTCACCGCCAGCGCGGGGGGGAGCGGGACCTTACTTCCTGCCCTTCAGTTTTTGTTCGCGGCGGGCGTCATAATCCGATATTTTCTTCTGTTGCCTGCCGATATATTCGTCGATAAACGCGTCTCTTTCCTTAAGGCGCTTGCGGAGGGCTTCCACCCGCCCTTTCACCCTGGAATACCGCTTTTCCTCCGCTTTCATAAGTTTTGAAAGACGTCCTTCCACGGTCAGGCTCCCGGCGCTGGCAGAGGCCTCCCCGCCGGCCAGCAGTTCCTTTTCGGTGCCGGCCCCGGAAACCGCCACCTTTCCGTCGAAGAGGCCTATGGACGTCTCGCCGGCCGCGGTGGAAACCAAAATGGAGAAGTCGGTGCCGCGAACGGCGCAGACGGCGCTCGGGGTGCGCACCGTAAATTTGGAGAGCACCTTGCCCCTGAGCTTAGCCGCCATCCAGAGCGCCTTTCCCCTGAGGAAAGAGAAAGAGAAGGTC
>JAJZVJ010000318.1 GCA_021845705.1 bacterium | reverse complement strand
GTGCCCTTGGACTGCAGGCGGGCGGTCTGGTTCATGCCGCTGGAGAAAGCCGTAAAGTCGTGGTTGGGGCCGAAGAGCCCCACCGCGGCCTCGCAGAGGTTTATGCCCGCGGCCACGCCCAGGCCTTTGGCCTTTATCTTCGCCGCCAGGCCGCGGTAGCGCGGCAGGTTCCCCAGGCGGGCGGTGAACCCCTGTATCTCAAGCGCGGCCAGCACGGCTTTGCGCGCGCAGGCGGCCGGGGATTCGCGGAAAAAGGGCGGGCCGAAGTGGGCTATTACGCAGTCTCCTACCATCTTGTCGAAAGTCCCGCCGTGCTTCCAGGCTATGCGCACCGCGCCCTCGCTCCACAGGTCCACGAACTCCCCTATCCGGTCCGGGCGCCGCAGTCCTTTCTCGCAGAGCTTGGTGAAAGAGTTTATGTCCACGTACAGTATGCCTATTTTCTTTACCCGGGGAGAAAGGTGCTTGCGCATGTAGTCGGGGTCGCTCAGCAGTTCCGACACCGTGGAGGGGGAGAAGAACTGGGCCATGTGGCGGCGCTCGCGGTTGTAGTCTATAAGCCGCTGGCTTATTGAATTGCCGAAGATCTGCATGAGGTCCCGGCCGAAGGGGGACAGCCCGCCTTTAACGTCGGTCACCAGCTTGCCCAGCTGGGAGGAGCCCGCGGCCTGGCCGCTGAGGGTAAAGCCTATCCCCTCGCGCAGGCCAAGCAGGCGGCGCACCATGTGCCTGTCCGGGTCCAGCAGGTGTATGCCGTTCGCCTTTATGGCCCCGCTCAGGGCCTTGTGCGGTTTCTGCTCGGAATCGTGCACGCAGCGCTTGCCGCGGTAGATGCGGTACTGTATGCGCTCGCCCTCGGCCGCGTCCTCGTTGCGGTAGACCAGCCCGAGGTGCAGGAAAGGTATTTCGGAGTGCAGGGCGGCCACGGCTTCGTCCAGGGCCTCGCGCAGCACGCTGCGCGTAAGGCAGCGCGTAACTTTCTCCATCAGTTTCTGCTTCACGGCCGCGGTGTTTATGTTCCAGAGGGTCCCGTCCAGCTCCTCGCAGACGGCGTTCAGGAGGGTGCGGTAGTTTTCGTCCAGGTTTACCGGCCTTTTATAGCCGAAGGCCAGCGTTCCCACGCGGCGCCCGGCCAGGTCCAGGGGCTGGGAGATCCAGCGCAGACCGCGCGAAAGTTTGAGCGCCGGTTTCGCCGGGGTTTTAGCCAGGTCGAAAGAAGGGGAAGTTTTCCATTTGAAGACTTCGTTCTCAAGGTCTTCGTTGCGGGTTCCAATTGCGGCGGCGTCCGCGCCGAATTCTTTGGCCATCTTGGGCAGGAAAATATCCAGCGTGGCTTTAAGGCCCAGTTTCTTCCTGGAGCAGGTTTCAAGTATGGCGTCGGCGTAAAGGTTCATGGCGTGGGGGTCTTTTGCGGGGTGAAATTCTTTTGTCATTTGAGTATCCCGGCTGTTGTTGAGATTTACAAATATATTACAAATAAAAAGGGGGAAAACGCTCTTACTCCGTACAAGCCGCCGGCGGATATATCTTATAATTAACAGGTATGGGGAAGGCCGCAAGAACAGAAACTCCGGTGCTTGAGGGGGACAAGACCCATAAATTCCCGCACGCCCTGCTTATAAGCGCCAGCGCCGGCTCCGGCAAGACCTATACCCTCACCCAGCGCTACGTGCAGTTCCTGCTCTCGGAAAAAGTGCCCGACAACGAACTTTCCGGCATTCTGGCCGTCACCTTCACCAATAACGCCGCAAAAGAGATGAAGGCCCGCATCCTGGGCTGGCTTAAAGAGCTGGCGCTGGATAAGAATTGCGAAAAGATGGAGGAAACGCTAAAGCTGGTTTCTCTCAACCGCGAAGAGGCCCACAAGCGCGCGGGGGAACTTGTAGAGCGCGTGATCGCCAACTACTCGGATTTCCACATACAGACCATTGACAGTTTCCTCGCGCGGGTGATGAACGCCTCGGTGGACGAACTTGGCCTGCCGCTTAAGGCCGGGATAACCATGTCTTATGATATCCTCATAGACCTGGCCCTGTATTCCATGTTCGCGCGCATAGGGAAGGCGGACCTGCCGGAAGAAGAGGTGGACAAGTTCCTGGCCGTGCTGCCTAAAACGGAAGCCTACCCCTGGAACCCGGCCGGGCGCGTTAAAGAGAATTTCAACAGCTTCCTTAACCAGGAGGGCAAAAGCGAGGGCGTAATACAGAACGCCCCCGGCGACTACGAGGCCGCGCTCAAGAGCAAGTTTAAAACCGCGCTTAAGCACTGCGAGGGGCTGGTCAAGCATTTCGGCGCGGAATACGTAAAACCCGGCGCCGCCGCGGCCATGGAAGCCGCAAATATAACGGATTTCCTGGCCGCCTACAGCTTTAAGTTCGGCGTTTTTAACGGTGTTAAGAAAGGCAAGTTCCCCGCCGGCTGGGAAAAAGATATAGAGCTGATGAACGACCTGGCGAGAGAGCTGACCGAACTTAACGCTATTGCCTATTACCACCCCTACGTCGGCATCTACGACCGCTTTAAGACCGAGCTGGAGCGCGTAAAACGCGGCAAGACCGACGTCATCCACATAAACGATATAGCCAAAAAACTTTCCGCTTATATAAACACCGGCAATGTGCCCGAGCTTTATCTTAAGCTGGGCGAGCGCATTTCGCACTTCCTGATAGACGAGTTCCAGGATACCAACCGCCTGCAGTGGGACGTGCTGCGCCCGCTGGTGGAGGAGGGTATCTCCAAAAGCGGGTCGCTGTTCGTGGTGGGGGACATAAAACAGGCCATCTACATGTTCCGCAACGCGGATTATAAAATAATGCGGGACCTGCTGGACAAGGCCGAGGGCAAAAAGGCGGACGCCGGGAATCTTTCGCTTGAACCGCTTGGCGGCGAGCTTAACTACGTGAACCTGCCGGTCAATTACCGCTCGGACGGCGAGGTTCTGGCCTACGTGGACAGTATCTTCAAGGACAAGCTGAAGAACTCCCCGGGCCTTATAGGCGAGGATATTACCGAACTTACCACGTACGAACAGAGCGTTCAGCCCGGGCGTATCAAGGACGGCTATGTTAAGACCAGCGTGCTGGAGCTGGAAGATCTGGCGGACCCGGAAGGCCAGAAGGCCTGGCTGCTGGACGCCGTTAAAAGCGCGGCGGCCCGTTACCCGCTGGGCGAGATAGCCATTCTGGTGGGCAAGAACAAACGCATAGAGCCGGTGGTGGAATGGCTTACAGAGGCCGGCATCCCGGTGGCTTCGCTAAGCTCGCTCGACATACGCAAGCGCAGGGTAGTGGCCGAGCTGGTTTCTTATCTTAAGTTCCTTGAAACCCCCTCCGACGACCTCTCTTTCGCGGATTTTATCACCGGCGACATCTTCACCAGGCTAACGGGCCTTACCCGCGAAGAAATGCGCGATTTCATCCTCGATTCCCGCTCCCCGATCCCCGACCCGCGGCTGCTATATTCCGTCTTCCGCAATCACCCGAAGTATAAAGAATATTGGGACGATTATCTGGACGAGGCTTTCCGCAAAGTGGGCTATCTGCCGCTTTACGAGCTGGTCTCGCTGGTCTACCGTAATTTTGAGCTCTTCGAGAATTTCCCCGAGGAGGCCGCTTTCCTTTCCCGCTTACTGGACGCCGTCACCTCGCTTGAGGCGGAGGGCGTTACCAGCCCGCGCTCTTTTATAGAGTACGCCTCCGGCGGGGACGAGGACAAGGCCGCGCTGTTCTCCATCGCCCTGCCGGAATATATAGACGCGGTGCGT
>JAJZVJ010000317.1 GCA_021845705.1 bacterium | reverse complement strand
GTTCCGCTGCACCCCACCCAGCTCTACGAAGCCGCGGGGAACTTTATTATATTCCTGCTGCTTAACGCGGCTCTGCGCCGCTCTCTGGCTAAAAAACTCCCGGGAGGGGCCGTTACGCTGCTTTACGCGGCCCTCTACTCGGCGCTGCGCTTCTCCGTGGAATTCCTGCGCGGCGACGACCGCGGCGCCATCCACATGGGTCTTTCCCCGGCGCAGCTGATCTCCGCGGCGGTCTTCGCGGCCGCCGCCTCGGTATTTTTGGTACTAAGGGCAAAACATGAAAAAAATTAAAGCGGTATACACCGGTGAACCCATAAGGCTGGACGTTTTCCTTACCCGGACCGGCGAGAACTTCTCGCGCTCCTATGCGCGCCGCCTCGTGGAAGAAGGCCTGGCCACCGTTAACGGCAGGCAGAAAAAGGCCTCTTACGTGCTTAACGAAGAGGACGTGGTGGAGGTCCTGCACCCCGCCGCCGACAAAGCGCAGGAAGGCTTTGAGGACCTTGTCATCTTCGAGGATAAGGCGCTGCTGGCCATACGCAAACCCGCCGGTATCGCCGTCCACCCGAACGCCGCCAACTGGGAGATAAACCCGGAGGCCGCGCTGCTGGGCGAACCTACGCTTGTCTCCATGATCTATTCCGCGCGCCCGGAAATGGCCGCGGGCGGGATAGAAAGGCTCGGACTGGTGCACCGCCTGGACCGCGATACCAGCGGCCTGATGGTCCTGGCAAAGACCGCGGACGCCCAGAAAACGCTGTCCGACGGCTTCAGGGAGCGCCTGATGGAAAAGACCTATATCGGCGTCGTTTCCGGCATCCCCGAAAAAAGGAAAGGCGTTATAGACGCGCCCATCGGCCGCGCCAGCGGCTTCAAGAAGATCAAGGTGTGGGAATACGGCAGGGAAGCCCTGACCGAGTACACCGTTAAAGAGAAAGGCAAAGACTGCGCGATGCTGGAGATCCACCCCAGGACGGGCCGCACCAACCAGATAAGGATACACCTGGCGCATATCGGCCATCCGATAATGGGCGACAAGCTTTACGGCGGCCCGGCCGCCCCCCGGATGCTCCTGCATTCGCTCAGCCTGGTGTTCGACCACCCGGTCACGGGCAGAAAAACAAGGCTTGAAGCCCCCCTGCCGGAGGATTTCAAAGCGGTATGGAAAACCCTGAAGAAGAAATAGCCTGGAACGGCTAGAATTTAGACACCGAAGCGAAGACCCTGAAATCCAGCCTTGGGAACACGCAGTTCTTTTGCTCAAGCGCGGCCAGGGCAGGCTCGTCCACCCTCTTTTCTATAACCTCGCCCAGCAGTTTGATCGCCCCGGCCGCGTGCGCCTCCAGGCGCCCCCTGGCGTAATCTGAGTGCGACCCTATATAAAGCAGGAAAGCCCAGTCCGAGGACTGCGCGAGCAGCGTCTCGCGCGCCGCCTGGTTGAGCGCCCTTACGTTCAGGCTGGAGATGTCCTGGTTGCGGAACCGGTTGGCCGTCTCTATCATCTTGTCCGTAGCCGCGTAGACGGCCGGATAAATGAAGTCGTTGGTCTCGTTCACCCAGGGGTCGAAATAGCCGTTCTCGCCCCAGGAGGAAATGGCCGGAACTATCTCCTGCGGCTCCTGGCAGGAGTTGAGGTATTCGGTCGGCGTGACGAACTGCAGCGGCAGGCGTTCCGCCCTTATTTTCCTTATTACCGCCTCCAGGAAAGCCGGGCCTTCGAACCACCAGTGGCCGAAAAGTTCGGCGTCGTAGCAGCTGACGATGAGCGGCCTGGTGCCGCGGGAGGCGTAAAAATCGTCCGTCTGCTTCATCCGGCGGGCCAGGAAGTCGGCGGCATGCGCCTCCACCCTGAGCAGGGCCGCTTCCGGGTCATAATATTCTTTTGATGCCAGGTCCGCTCCCTGGCCGGTAATGCGGTGGTACTTAAGCCCCAGCGGCCGCCTGATCCCGTCCGAACCGAGGTATGGGCGTATATATTCGTAATCCCCGTCGTAACCCAGGTCGCGGTAAAATTCCCGGTAGGCGGGGTCTCCGGGATAGCCGAACTTGGAACTCCACACTTCCCGCGAACTGGCGGCGTCCCGCGCGAACAGGCCCAGGCCGTTGGAAGCGCGGTAGGGCGAGTAGACCCCGTTAGGGGCGCCGCCTACGGCGTGGGACTCGGTGAACGTATATTTAAAGCCGGACAGCTTCAGATAGGAATTAAGGCGCGGCTCGTAGGCGCATTCCGGCAGCCAGAAACCGGAAGGCTTCCTGTTGAAGCGGTCCTCATAATCTTCGGCCGCGGCGGCCAACTGGGCGCGCACGGCCTCGGGCCGGGTCAGCAGCGGCAGCAGGGCGTGCGTGGCGGAAGTCGTTATGATCTCTATCTGCCCGGCGTGCTGCAGGGCTTTAAGGGGGGTGATGAGGTCGCCGCTGTACTTGTGGATGAGGACGGCGGCGTCCTCGTAAAGTTTCTGATAGAACTTCACTGTTTTAAGGAGCGCGGGATCGTGCTGCGCGCGCTCAAGTTCCTTCTCCAGAAGTTCAAGGCGCGCACTCACGTAAAGGCAGAGCTTGTTCTCCAGGGCCTCGTTCTCCAGCATCGCTCCCAGCGTCGGGGAAATGGAGACGGCCACTCCTGGGCGTATGCCTTCCGCGGCCAGGCGCTCCAGCACGGAAATTATAGGCACATAGGTTTCCACTACGGCCTCGAAGAACCAGTTCTCCTCGAGAAAAGCGGAATCCTCCGGATGGTTCACGTACGGCAGGTGCGCGTGGAGCAGGAACATCAGGGAGCCGCGCGAGCTCATGAAAGCACCTTCTTGTGGAATTCCAGGCTGCCGTAGGCCGAGTCTCCGGCGGAGACGGCCGCGGCGGGCGCGGCGGCCTGGTTGGACTCAAGCAGCTTTTCCCAGGCCCCGTTGCGCATGGCGTAAAGCGCGGCCTCGCAATTCCCGCCCCGCTCCGGGACCGGCAGGTAGGCCCGTCCCGCCCGCCACGGCGCCTTATGCGCGGAGGCGGCGGTTTTATCTTCCGCATAGGACAGGCGCAGTTCGATTTCCGGGGCAAAGGACGCCGCCTGGAAAGAGTCCTCGCGCCCCCGCGAGAACTGCCAGAAAATAAAGAACATGCCCGGGTTCTTCGGGAGAAGCACCAAGCGGTCCTCAGCGGGAAGCGGCCTTAAAAGTTCCGGCATTACCTATAATTTACTAAATTTCCCGCCAGTAATAAGAATATTTTTGCGGCGGCATTTTTTTATATCATAATAACAGCGCCGCATCGACGCGCAGAAGATACGTGCTATTCCCGTTAGCCAAGGAGACCTGACCATGCCTTTCGACACGCTGAAATTCGCCGACGAAGAAGTTGCGGCTCTCAAGCGGGAAAACCGCTTTATCAAGCCCCGCGTACTGCAATCCGCCCAGGAACCTGTCTCCATGATAGACGGGAAAAAAGTCGTGAACCTGACCTCCAACAATTATCTCGCGCTGGCCAACGATCCCAGGGTAAAGAAAGCCGCGATCGAGGCGATAGAGAAATACGGCGTCGGCACCGCGGCGGTGCGCACCATCATAGGCACCATGTCCATACACGAGGAACTGGAGAACAGATTCGCCCGGTTCAAACACGCCGAAGCCTCCATCCTGTTCCAGTCCGGCTTCACCTCCAACGTGGCCGTCTGCCAGTCGCTGATGTCCAGCGAGACGGACCTGCTGATCTCGGACGAGCTGAACCACGCCTCCATCATAGACGGGGCGCGCCTCGCGAAGGCCCCCAGGAAGATCT
>JAJZVJ010000316.1 GCA_021845705.1 bacterium | reverse complement strand
CTACTGGGGGGAACTTCAGATTAGAGACAAGGGCGGTGATGACGAAAGCAAGCTCCAGCGGGTGCGTGCCGGTGAAGAACACATAAGCCGAACCCAGCGCCAGGGAAAGGCAGAAATTCAGGCCCAGGTAGGCGGCAAGCTGTTTGAGGCTTATTTTTTTGTGTGGCATAGGCTGTATATAAGCTATTCTACTATTTACCCCCCGCGGCCGGGCCGCATTTTCTGAAATTTGGTAGACTTTACCTATGGACCTGAAAAAACTTTCCACTTTTCTAAAAGAGAACGGCATCCCCGCGTTCCGCCTTAAACAGGTGCGGGACGCCGTGTACAAGAATTTCGCCGCCTCCTGGGACGAGATCCCCGTGCTGCCGGCGGAGCTCCGCGACCGCCTCAAACACGGCATCAACATCCACTCCGTCGAGACCCTCGATACGCTGGTCTCTAAAAAAAGGGACGCCATAAAGTTCTGCATCGGGCTGAAAGACGGGCTCAGGATAGAGACCGTGCTCCTCAAGCTCCTTTCCGAGAAATGGAGCCTCTGCGTCTCCACCCAGGCGGGCTGCCCCGTGCGCTGCCCCTTCTGCGCCACTGGCCGCAAAGGCCTGAAGCGCAACCTGTCCCCCGACGAGATAACGGACCAGTTCCTGGCCGCGGCCCATTATCTTAAGACCCAGGGAACGCAGAAGATAGGCAGCGTCATCTTTATGGGCATGGGCGAGCCTTTCCTTAATTACGATTCCATGGCCGAGGCCGTCCGCACCATGGCCGACCCGGAACTTATCGCCCTGGGCCAGCGCCACATCTCCGTCTCCACCGCCGGCCACGTGCCGGGGATACGCCGCTTCGCTAAAGATTTCCCGCAGTGCAACCTGGCCATTTCGCTGCACGCGGCCGAGGACGCGCTGAGGACGGACCTGGTGCCGCTTAACCGCACCTACCCGCTCAGCCAGCTGGCGAAAGCGCTCAAGGATTATATTTTCTCCACCAAGCGCCGCGTCTTCGTGGAGTACGTGCTGCTGGAAGGCATAAACAACAGCCGCACCCAGGTGGCCCGGCTTAACGCCTGGCTGCGCACCGTGGCGGCGCCGAAGTATTTCGTGGTAAACATCATCCCGTACAACCGCACCGGCGGCCCCTACAAATCCCCCACCCGCGAACGCGTAAAGCTTTTCGCGGACCTGCTGGAAGCGGCCGGGATAGAGGTCACCATACGCAAGAGCATGGGCGAGGACATAGCCGGCGCCTGCGGCCAGCTGGCCGGGAAGTAAGACCGGCTGACGCAAAAAGCCCCGGCTGCCCGGGGCTTTTTTCATTATGACAGCCGGCTTGCTCTCTCAAAGCGCTTCCAGCGAGCCGTCCACCAGGCGCCGTACCAGGCGCGGGTTGCCTTCGCGCAGCTCTTCCGGCAGCGCGGCGTCAGGGAAACCCTGGTAGCAGACCGGCCTTACGTACCTGTAAATGGCCGCCGTGCCCACGCTGGTGAAGAAACTGTGCGTCGTGGCCGGGTAAGGCCCGCCGTGGTGCAGGCTAGCGCAGGGCTCCAGCCCGGTAGGATAGCCGTTAAACACCAGGCGGCCGGCTTTGCGCTCCAGGGCGCGCACCAGAGCGCTCTGCTCCAGCAGTTCTTTCTCCGTTCCGTGGATGGTGGCGGTGAGGCTCCCCCGCATAGAGCGGGCCAGTTCCAGCAGCTGCGCCGTGTCCCTGCAGCGGAAGATAATAGTGGCCGGCCCGAAAACCTCTTCCCAAAGTTCCGGGCGCTTCAGCGCCAGGCCCGCGTCCGCGGTAAACACTTTGCAGACCGCTTTGGCGGGGCCGCGGCACCCGTTGGGGGCGGCGGCGGCCAGCGCAACTCCCTCTATCGCGCCCAGCCGCTCCGTGCCGCGCTCGTAGGCTTCCTGTATCCCGGCGTGCAGCATAGGAGCCGGGGGAACGCTCCGCGCGCGGCTGCATACCGCCGCGATAAATTTATCGAAAGACGGACCGCCTACGGCCAGCACCATTCCGGGGTTGGTGCAGTACTGCCCCACCCCGGCGTTAAGCGAGCGCACAAGGCCTTCCGCTATCTCTTCCGCGCGCGAGGCCGCGGCGCCCGGCAGGATGAAGACAGGGTTCACGCTGCCCATCTCGGCGTAGACCGGGATAGGCTCGGGCCTCGCGGCGGCGGCGTCGAAGAGGGCCCGCCCCCCGCGCAGCGAACCCGTAAAAGCCACTACCGCGGTAAGCGGATGTCTCACCAGGGCCAGGCCGGCTTCATAGCCCGAGGACTGCAGCATGGAGAACATCCCCGGCGGCAGACCGGCCCATTCCACAGCTTCGGTTATAACGCGCGAGACCAGCTCGCAGGTTCCCGGGTGGGCCGGATGGCCTTTTACCACCACCGGGCAGCGCGCCGCGAAAGCGGCCACGGTGTCCGTGCCGGCCACCGAAATTGCGAGAGGGAAATTGCTGGCCCCGAAAACCGCCACCGGCCCCGCTCCCTTAAAAACGGTGCGTATATCCGGCTTGGGCAGCGGCATACGCCCGGGCTGGGCGTGGTCTATGCGCGCCTGCGCCCACGAGCCGCCGCGCGCAAGTTCCGCGAATACCCGTGCCTGTCCGGCCGTGCGGGCCAGCTCCGCGCCAAGGCGCTCCAGCGGCAGGCCGGTCTCAAGGTTAGCCCGCATTATTATCCGGCAGCCCTCCGCCTCCAGGCGGTCGGCTATCCGGTCAAGCAGCGCCGCTATCTTCTTGACGGGGACGGACTGCAATTCCACGAAGGCTTTATCCGCCAGCACCAGCGCGCGGTCCACTTCGGCCGCGCCGGCCTCGCAGAACCCGGTCTCGAGCGGCGCCCCGGTAGCGGGGTTCCTCGCGCGGAAACGTTTGCCCGTGCCGTAATATTTCCCGCCAATAATGTGATTCCCCGTCATCACCTTTTCCATCGTTCTCATATCGTCCCCCTATCCCCGGCAACCCCAGCCGTTCAAAATTTCACGCGCGCTGCGCACCATGGCCGGCAGGGCTTGCCTGGCCTCTTCGGTAAGCGTTTCCCGGAACAGAGTCGGGTCGCTCACTTCCATACATATTACCTGAAGTTCCGCCGGGAAAGCCATCCCCAGCCTTTCAGCCAGCTCCAGCACGTGCGGCAGCCCGGCCGAATGCTGGGAGGGCGCCACGCAGCGGCGGAAGTCCTCCCTGTCCCAGCGCAATATAGTTCCCGGCGGACATTTGCCCGTGGCGGCGGCGTCCAGGATCAGCGCGCGGCCATACGGTTCCAGGTGGTCCAGCAGCGGCAGCCCGGCCTCGCCGGTCTCCACGACCTGCACGCTGTCCGGGAACTCCGCCCGCAGCAGCCTGGCCGCGTGGAAGGCCACCCCGTCGTCGCCCAGAATGTCGTTGCCCAGGGCCAGCACCAGCGCGGGGCGGGGCTTCCTCATCGCAAGCCGGCGCAGGACCCCTTCCGCCCTGGGCGGCGGCGCGGCAAAGACCTGCGGTTCCTTAACGGCGGAGCTCACGTATCACGCCTCCGTCCAGGGAGCGCAGCGTCACCTGCATGGGCATTTCTCCGGGCAGGGTGTGGGTGGCGCAGCCGAAGCACGGGTCGTAGGCCCTGAAAGCCATCTCTACCATGTTCAGCAGCCCGTCGTTCACTTTCCCTTCCTTTATCAGGTTCCTGGCCGCTTTATCCACGCTCATGGCAATGCGGGCGGAATTGTTCGTGGTCGGGACTATCAGGTTAACCTTGCGGATCAGGCCTTTTTCGTCGGTCTCGTACTGGTGTATCAGGGTGCCGCGCGGGGCTTAGATCGG
>JAJZVJ010000315.1 GCA_021845705.1 bacterium | reverse complement strand
TTTATCTCAGGGTGTCCCCATAAAATAAAGTAGCCTGTCCCCTTTTTCGCCTTATCCCGCCTCGTACGCAGGCCAATACTTCTGGCTTACCGCCCCTTGACTTCTGAGTTATACGGATGTATAATTATACGGCAGTATAATAACGGAGGAAGTATGGCCAGACCACCCTCGGGTACCGATCTTAAACTTAAAACTGCGGGCCGGAAACTGCTGCAGGAAAAAGGCATTACCGGCTTGACCGTGCGCGGGGCCTGCCGCGCGGCGGGGGTTAATACGGGGATGTTCCATTATTATTTCGGGTCTAAGGAGGAGTTCCTTAAGGCCGTGCTGAAGGAAATGTACGCCGAATTTATGCTAAATTTCAAAGCCGGGGTGGCCGTAGCCGGAACACCGCGCGACCGGCTTAAGAACGCGCTGGCGGAAGTGGGAAAATTCGCCTGGAACATCCGCGGCGCGGCGCCTATGATCTTCGCGGACCTGGCCTACGGGAATAAAGAGGCGTTCTCTTTCTTCAGCGGCAACTTTACCGAACATTTAAGGCATATAGTTTCCCTGGCGGAGGAATGCCGCCCGCGGAGCGGGGTTAAGGACCATACTGTTCCTTATATAGTAGCTGCCCTCATACCGGTAATGATTTTTCCGGTGATCATGAGCGGGATAATGGAGCGGAACGGGGTGAAGGCCGTGGGCGGCGGCGGCCTTGGGGAACTGCGCGGGGAACTCTTCTCCGAAGCGGGGATAACCGGAAGAGCGGAGATAGCGGTGAGGGGGATCGGCTTATGAAATACTTTATCTTCCTGCTTGTGCTTGCCGCGCCCGCGCGCGGAGCGGAACTTTCAATTACGCTGCGCTCGGCCGAGCAGAGCGCGCTGGCCGTCTCCAATCAGTACCGCGCCGCCGTTCAGACCGCAGAAGGGGCCGCCGCCGCGGCACGGGCCGCCGCCTCGCCCCTGTCGCCCCGCTTAAGTCTTGAGGGCAGCCTGCGCTATAACGAGATAGTACCGACTATCGCCATGCCGCCCGCGCTCGGGGGGGCAAGGCCGCTGGGGGATAACTGGAACTATTCCATAGGGCCCACGGCGTCCTGGACCTTCTACGACGGCGGGGCGCTGCGCAGCGGCCATGACGCGGCCGTAAAAATGGCCGCCGCTCGCTCGGCCGAGGCGGAGAACCTCCGCCGGCAGGTAGTGCTGAAAGCCCGTACCGCTTATTTCCGGCTGCAGCTGGCCCTTGAACGCGTTTATCTTATAGGCGAGAACCTGCAGCTCTCGCAGAGCCAGCTAAGGGATATTTCAATGGGCGCCAAGGCCGGCACACGCAGCCGCCTGGACGAAATACGCGCCCGCCAGGAAACCCTGTCGCGCAGGCGCGACCTGCTGCGGGCCCGGGCGGACCTTTCCGCCGAACTTAGGGATTTCGCTTTTATCACCGGCCTGGACCTCCCCGACGGCGCGTCGCTGCCTATGGACGCGCGGCTGGCCGGGATAGACCTCGGCGACGGGCAGGAGCCGGGGCTGTATCTGAAAGCCGAGGTTTATACCGAGATCCTCAGCCGCATGCTGCCGGCGGCGGACGGCAACATGGATAAAGCGCTGCCGTCAGTGCGGGCCGCCGAGAACTCGGTTTTGGCGTACAAGGCGTTCGCGGCGGGCTACAGGGCGGGGAAGCTGCCCCGGCTTACGCTCGGCGCGCGGAGCTCGCTGGACTATCCTAACGGGCCGAATCTTTACTCTTTCATGCAGAATTCAGCTTCGCTGTCGCTGAGCCTGCCCCTTTTCGAGAGCGGCAGCTCCGCGGAAAAGGTGCGCGAAAACGAACTGAACGCGGGGGCGGCGGAGGAGCGCAGGAGCGAGACCGCCCTGCTCGCCGCGAAAGACTTCAGCAAATCCCTGGACGCGTACAACGCCCTTCTCGCGGAACAGGCCATAAACATAGATTCGGTGGACGACGCCGCGGAGGCGTCCCGCCTGGCCTACGACGCCTACAAGGCCGGCGGGGGAACCTGGCTGGACGTGGAGAGCGCAAATTTAAGGGAACTGGAGGCGAAAACCACCGCCGCCTCCGCTAACGCCGAGATACTTCTGCGCCTTGCCGTCCTGGACAGCCTGGACGGCGCGGTTAAATAAGAGGGGAATATGAAAAAGAAAATAATACTGTTGGCGATACTGGCAATGGCCGGGGCCATCATCTACGTGAACGTAAGGAACGGCCGGGACTTCCGCTACAGCGGGACCATCGAGGCTACGGAGACGGACCTCTCCGCGAGAATTTCCGGAGTGATAGACTCCTACGGGGCCAGGGAGGGGGACCCGGTGAAAAAAGACTCCGTGATAACCTCCATAAACTGCGACGACCTGCGCCTGGCCGCCGGCATCGCTTCGGAGGATTTTAAGCGCGCCGAGGAACTGTATAAGGGAGGCTCTCTTTCTAAGGAGAATTATGACCGCCTTAAATACAAGCGCGACGATTCCGCGCTGAAGCTGGAGTGGTGTTCGGTCAAGTCCCCCGTGAACGGGCGCCTGCTTTATTCCTACCGGGAGAAAGGCGAACTTGTCTCGCCGGGAGTTAAGCTGGCCACCGTGGCCGATCTTTCGGAAGTCTGGGCGTATATTTACGTCCCGCACGATATGCTGGCCAAAATAAAACAGGGCATGGAGGTAAACGGGTACCTGCCTGAAGCCGGTGATATGAAATTTCCGGGCAGGATCTCGGTTATCTACCCGGAAGCCGAGTTCACGCCTAAGAACGTGCAGACGCGCAAGGAGCGCACCAGGCTGGTCTTCGCGGTCAAGGTCAGTTTCCCTAACCCCGAAGAAACGCTTAAACCGGGCATGACGATAGAGGTGAAACTGCCGGAATAAGAGACCGGGCGTAGAGAGTCTGGAGTCGAGGCCCGGGATCCAGGAAATATGGAGAACTTTTCGATACGGACGGAGAATTTGAAGAAAACGTTCGGCAAGACACACGCCTTGTCCGGAGTTTCTTTTGATTTCTCGGCCGGGCTGCTGCACGGCCTGATAGGCTCCAACGGGGCGGGCAAGACCACCACCATGCGCCTGCTGGCCGGGCTGCTTAAGCCGTCGTCGGGCAAAATTAATTACTACAGCGGCGGCAAACCCGCCGCCTTCAGCGACTTCAGACCGACCCTCGCCTATATGCCGCAGCAGGCGAGCCTCTACCCGGACCTTTCTATAGACGAACACCTCGAGTTCTTCCGCGAACTTTACCGTATCGATCCCGGGCTTTACGCCAGCCGTTCGGCGGAACTGCTTAAAATAACCCGTCTCGACAAGTTCCGCGAACGCCGCGCGGGGCAGCTTTCCGGCGGCATGTACAAGAAGCTGGGGCTGATGTGCGCGCTTCTGCAGTCCCCGTCCGTACTGCTGCTGGACGAACCAACCAACGGCGTGGACCCGATCAGCCGCCGGGAATTCTGGGAACTGCTCTACAGCCTGGCGGCCGACAAGATCCTCATCATAGTTTCCACCGCCTACATGGACGAAGCGGAGCGCTGCTCCCGCGTGCACCTGCTGGACGCGGGCGCGCTTCTGGCTTCGGGCGAACCCCGGGCGGTGCTGAAAGAACGCGGGGCGGCCACCTTTGAGGAGATCTTCATAAGGGAGGGGAAAAAATGAACCCCACCTGCATCCTCGAAGTGAAAGACCTCACTATAAAGTTCGGGGACTTCACCGCCGTGGACGACGTTTCTTTCTGCGTCAACCGCGGGGAGATCTTCGGCTTCCTCGGGGCGAACGGCGCGGGGAAGACCACCACCATCCGCATGCTTTGCGGCCTGCTCTTG
>JAJZVJ010000314.1 GCA_021845705.1 bacterium | reverse complement strand
AGGTGAAGAGCCTGTAAGTCCCGGGGTTAGCTCCCAAAACTCGCAGACTCTCCGGTCTTTAAAATTAAAAAAATCAGCCGCCGCAGCCGCAGCCCCCGCCGCAGGTATGCCCGCCGGGGTTCATGGGGCAGGTACCGCCGCCGGCGGAGCCGCCCTTCTTCAGGCCGGGGATATCGTCCGAGATCTTGACCACCTTGCCCAGTTTCTTGTCGTAGACATAGCGGCCTGTGGCTTTTTCTTCTTTTTTGGTTTCTGCTTTATGGTTTGACATAAGAGATGGGGTTAAATCTGGTGCGCCCGACTGGAATCGAACCAGTACAACCGCCTTCGCAGGGCGGGACTCTATCCGTTGAGATACGGGCGCATTTGCCGCACCCCGCGCGGAGTTATATCCGGGCGGGAAACGACTTCAAGGATATTTTATAATTTATAGCCCGGGATAACAATGGATTAGAGGACCGAAGGGGCTGTCGTAAGGCGGGCCGGCCGGGCTTGAGTATCCGGCGCCGCATCCTATTTCCCCAGGAGCTTTTTCCACCACGACTTTTTTTCGGCCGGCGCTTCCGGGAGCTGTTCGAACACCGCCTGGTCGGCCTGGCCCCTGTAGACCGGCATGCCCACCCGGAAAGTGGAGCCGCGGCCGGTCTCGCTCTCCAGGGTAAGCCGGCCGCCCTGCATGACGACCATGGCCTTGGTTATGGCCAGGCCGAGCCCCGTCCCGCCCACTTTCTCGCCCGAAGCGACCTGCACGAATTTTTCGAAGATCTTGTCCTGGTCCTCTTTCTTGATGCCGCAGCCGTTGTCTTTGACCGAAAAGAAGACGAACCCGTCCAGCGCCTCTTTGCCGGCGTCGGCCGAAACCTCTATGGAGCCGCCCTGCGGCGTGAATTTTATGGCGTTGGAGATCAGGTTTATCAGCACCTGCACCGTGCGGCGCCTGTCGGCGTAGATGAAAGGCACGCCGGGCTCGTTGGTGACCCTTAGGTTTATGCCCTTCGAGGTGGTCCAGGCCCGCATCGCGTCGGCGGCTTCCCTGGCGGTCTCCTCGGCGGAAGTGTTCTCGGGGTGGAAGATAAGTTTGCCGGACTGCAGCTTCGAAAAATCCAGTATATCCGTTATTATGGAATTAAGGCGCTCGGTATTGCGGATGGCGGTGTTCAGTATCCCGCGGCCGGAGGCGTCCTCTTTCGAGGCGTCGCGGCTCATTATCTCGAGGGCCGCTTTTATGGAGGTCAGGGGCGAGCGCAGTTCATGGGTCATGTTGGCTATGAATTCCTGCTGCATCTGCTCTACCTGTTTAAGCTTGGCCGCGTCCGTCGGGATGGACACGGAACCTACTATTTTCCCGTCCTCGTTCTGGATTATGGCGGTCGCTTTTTTTACCGTTTCAGCCAGTTCCGCGGGGCCGGTCTTCGCCACTTCTGTCGAAATATCTTCCTTGTTCTCCGACTTTATCTCTCTGGCCAGCGAGACCACCTGGTTCTCTATCTGGGAAAGGTCCACAATCTTCTTGCCGGAAAGTTCCGCCAGCGGCTTGCCTGAAATAGCCTCCGCCTGCGGGTTCATCATGATGATCTTCCCGTCTTTGTCCACCACCACCACGCCGTCCGCCATGCTGGTCATGACCGATTCGGTGCGCACCATGTCGTTCTCTACCTTCTTCTTTTCGCGGTGCACCACTTCCAGGGCTTTTTTGACCTCGGCCACTATCTCTTCCTTGAATTTCGCCGTGAGGATCTCCACTATGCGCCGCTGCTCATCGGCGTCGGAAGTGACCCGTCCGGCTATGGTGGAAAGCGCGTTTTCAAGGCCCTGCCCGGAAATTCTGTCCGCGACATTCTCCCCCGGCTCCGCCGCGGGACCGCCCGGCTGCCCGGCCTGCCCCGCCTGCGCCGGCTGGGCCGCCTGCGGCTGGCTGGTGTCCACTTTGGCGTAAACGGATTCGTTGAGCGTTATCCTTTCCACCCCGCGCTCTTTGAGGAATTCTTTGGGGTCCCCCTTGAAAGCCTGCACCTGGCAGAGCGCCAGGATGTCGTCCCCCGAGGCGCCCTTCGTGAAGGTTATGGTCTGTATGCGGAATTTCGTGAACAGGTTCCTGAGGGAATTAGGCAGTTTGTCCGAGGCTATCAGCGGCGTGCTGTTGATAAGCAGCTTGTCGTTATCCAGCGTTATCGAAAAATCGCCCCCGTCCAGCGTTTCCGAGATCTGCGCGAGGAGCCCTTCGCTCTCTATCAGCGCCTGCTTGACCTGCGGGTGGTCGGCTTTATAAAGGTTTATCTGCACCAGCGCGCGGGTGAACACCTTCAGGAAGTTGAACCAGAGCAGTTTGGGGTCGGGCGTTTCTGTCATAGGCGGAAAAGGTTCTTCCCTTTAAGACCTTTGGTGGCGTTCCTGGTGTCAAAGACCAGGCGGGCCTTCTTAACTATTTCCGCGTAGTCTATGCAGGTATGCGGCGTAATTATCATCACGCAGTCGTAGGACCCTATTTTCTTCAGAGCGTCCTTTTTTGAGCGGCGGACCTCTCCCTCCAGGTGCGTCTCGGCCACGTAGGGGTCGTAATAGTCGGCTTTGGCGCCGGTTTTCTCCAGCAGCGTAAGCACGTCGCGGGCCGGGCTTTCGCGCGGATCGGCGATGTCGGGCTTGTAGGCCATGCCTATCATCAGTATCTTTGAGCGGCTGAGCGCTTTGCCGCGCGTGTTGAGTATCTCCCCGAGGCGGGCCACCACGTGGTCCGGCATGGAGGAGTTTATCGCCCCGGCCAGTTCTATAAAGCGCGGCTCGAAGTTCAAGGTTTTCATTTTCCAGCCCAGGTAATGCGGGTCCAGCGGTATGCAGTGCCCGCCTATGCCGGGGCCGGGGTAGAAGGGCATGAAGCCGAAGGGCTTGGAGGCGGCGGCGTTGATCACTTCCCAGACGTCCAGGCCCAGCTTGTCGCACATCAGGGCCATCTCGTTTATCATGCCGATGTTGACGGCGCGGAAAGTGTTCTCGAGAAGCTTTACAAGTTCGGCGGCTTCGGTGCTGGAAACTTCAAGCACCTTGTCTATGACGGCCCCGTAGAGCAGGGCGGCGAGTTCGGTGCAGGCGGGGGTCAGGCCGCCTACCACTTTGGGGGTGTTCTTTACCCCGTATTTCTTATTGCCCGGGTCCACGCGTTCAGGGGAGAAGGCCAGGTAGAAATCCTTTCCGGCTTTCAGCCCGCCCTGCTCCAGCATGGGCTTTACAAGTTCCTTGGTGGTTCCGGGGTAGGTGGTGCTCTCCAGTATTATCAGCTGGCCGCGGCGCATGAACTTGCGGGTCTCCTGCACGGAGGCCACTATATAGGAAACGTCGGGGTCCTTGCTCTTGCGCAGCGGGGTGGGCACGCAGATTATTACGGCGTCCTGCTTTTTCAGCGCGGAGAAGTCCAGCGTGGCCGAAAGCAGGCCTTTCTTTACCAGGGGGGAAAGCTCGTTAGAGGGGACATCCGGGATATAGGACTGGCCGGCCTTGAGGTCGCGCACTTTCTGCGCGTCCACTTCAAAGCCGGTAATGGCGAAACCGCCCTTGGCGAACTCCATGGCCAGCGGCAGGCCCACATAGCCCATGCCCACTATGCCCACCTTGGCTTTCCGTTCTTTTATCAACTTCTTGATTTTTTCCATTTTGAAGTCCCCTGTAATTCACCAGAGATTATACTAAAAAGAAAGCGGAATTGAGGACAGGCAGAATTATCCCCAAAAGCTCACGTAACTTCCAGCAGGCCGATTTGGGAACATGGAAGACGCTAAAATTAAAAAATCTCCCGTTTTATGACTGTCCCACG
>JAJZVJ010000313.1 GCA_021845705.1 bacterium | reverse complement strand
CGTCGCCGTTGTTTATGGTTATGCTGCCGGAGGGTTTTGTCAGGTCGATTTTATACGGGTTGTTCCCGGCGAAGGCCCCCGAATTACTGTAGCCTATGTTGCCGGCCGTGTCCTCTACCTCTATATGCAGGTACCATTGCCCGGCGCTGGCCTGCGTGAAATTTACGGTGGCCGTGTCGCTGCCTGCGATACTGTTGTCCCAGGCCTGCCAGCTGTTGGAGCCGGAAAACGGCCTGTCAATAGTAGTGGTCCAGGCCCGCCGTACCTGGTATAGTTTCGAGCCGCCGGAGTCCGAGAGCGAGACCCCGGGGTTTATGAAGGTGTTCATCCAGGGGGCGGAGGAAGGGCTGACGCCTGTGACCGACGGCAGGGTCATGTCGTACCAGAAAGGCCCGTAGGTCTGATCGCCCGCAGCCGGGATATTGTCCCCGTTATAGGACTTTAGGTGGAGGTACCAGTTCCCGGTGGTGAAATCCGATTTTACGAGCGCGCCGGAAGACCACTGGGTTTCGGTCCCGCCCCAGGTCCAGGTAGGGGTTTGGGACCAGACGTAGCGGTAATAAGAAACGCCGTTCCCCCCGAAGCCGGCCAGGTTGGTGCAGTTGAGAGTTCCGGAGAGCCAGGTTCCGGTGGACTTATCGCAGCTGACATCGGGAGCGGAGGGAAGCGTGTATTTTGAGACGGCCGAAAAGGGGCCGTTCCCGGCGTAGTTGTAGCCGAGGATGAGGCGGGAATAAGGGGTGTTGGCGCTTAAGCCGGTCTCGATCCAGTAGGTGGTGCCTGAAGCCACGGATCCTTTCATCACCCCGGTGGCGTCCAGAACTTTGAAGCCGTCTTCCTGGTACTGCCCGGACGAGTTGTCCGTCCAGTTCCATTTTATGGAGTTTTCCGAGAGCGCGGTCCCGGCGGCGCCCGCGGGGGCCAGAGGCGGGGACCCATAGGTAAGCGTAACGCTGCTGACGGTCGCGGTATAGCGCGGGTCGAGCGTGGCGAAGTTCACGCGGTACTGGACGTACCGGCCCGCTATGGCCGGGTTCCCGCCCTTGGCCACGGCCGAGAAAGTGCTCAGCGAGATATTGGTGTCGTTGGCGCGCAACTCCAGGCTTACGGAGGAACCGGACGAGCTGGCAACGGCCCAGTCGAGGTTCTGGTAGCTAGCCCCGGTGGAGGAGCTGTCGTAGACCTGCGAGGTGAAGGCTCCCGAGGGATAGCGGCGGCCTTCCTCCGCTCCGGGGGCGCCGAAAGAGGGCTCCGGGGCGGAGTACGGCTGCACCGAGACATTGTCGAAAATAAAGTCCTGGAGCGAAGCCGAATCGCTGGCGGCCTCGATGTACACGTAAGGACTGTCGAAGGTAAGGTCGTTCGCGCCGCTGTAGACGGGCGAACCGTCCAGGAGTACGGTTATGGAAGAAAGTGTCACCAGAAGGTCCACCGCGTGGACGCCGGCGCCTACGGAACCGGAATTAAGCGTTATCTTTGTCGCGTACCTGCTGCGTTCAAGCGCGTAGGCGGCCCCGGACGCGGAATGTTTTATGGAGAAGCGCAGCCAGTCTTCCTGGCTGTAGGAGTTGGTGTCGAAGCCCTGGGTAAGCGTTATGCTGGACCAGGAATCCGCGCCGCTGGCCCTTGCCGTGATGTCCGCGTGGTAGTGCCTGCCCGCGGCGAACGAATACTGGCTGGCGCTGCGCATGCCGTAGTAGCGCATATTGAGCGGGCTGCCGAACAGCAGGCGCAGCTGGTTGGACTGAATATCACGGAGAGAGCCGGCCGCCGGGGCCGCCGATTCTATGTTCACCAGGGTAGAGGTGCTCGGGGCGGAGCCGTCGGCCCCGGTGAAATTGTTGCCCATCATGAAGGTGTTCGTCATGCTGGAGGCGGACGCGGCCGAGGTGCTGCCGAAGTACATGTAAAGCGGGTTGGCGCCATTGGCCACCGAGGGGACTTTGACCCAGATCTTGGTCGAGGAAGTGTTGATGCCGGATTCTATGTAGTAGGAAAGCGCGGCGGCGGTTCCCGCCGCGGCGGCGGTGGTGAAGCGTATATCGGAGCCGTCGGCGTTCATCCTGCCCGCCGATATTTCGGCCTGGGTGTTGAGCGTTATCGCCGTAAGATAGTTGGTCAGCGTCGAGGAATTAGAAGAATCGAGAGTGAGAGGCAGCCTGTATTTCCAGCCGGAGTTGAACCACTCGTCGGCGCCGGGGGCCGAGAGCCCGCCGGCGCGGCCGTAATAGTCCAGGCCGAGGTTTACGCTGTTGCCCGTGCCGGTCAGGTAGGTGGAATCGTGGGAGCCCGCCGTGAACTGCGCCTCGGTGCTTTCATTGTAGGCTACCAATGCCCCGGCGTTAGTGGCCAGGCACAAAAGCAGCGGAAGAACTATAGCGGACCATCTTTGTTTCATACCCGCCCGTTCCGGGACCGAAAAACACGAAGAGATTTGTGCTGATTTCGGTGTGGTGTTCGCAGTGACGTACCCCTTAGAAAAAGCGACCGCAATAAATCATACCTCTAAAACAAGCAAAAGTCAATCAATGAATAATCAACAGATAGTCAATAAAATGACGACTAAAAGTCGGTGCTGCAGGATTTATGGAAAATCCCGCGGCGGGGTCATTCCAGGATCTTTTTGATCTTGCCGAGGAAAACTTCCGGCTTGATAGGTTTTGTGAAGTAAAAGTCAACGTGCTCAAGGTAAGCCGCGAGCTGGTCGCTCTCGCCGTCCCGGATGCTGTTCATTACGACGCGCACTTTTTTGAATTTTTTCTGCGCGCGTACCTGCTTGATGAAATCTATGCCTGTGCCGTCGGGGAGGTTCCAGTCCACTATCAGCAGGTCCGGCGTTATCATTTCCAGCAGGTTCAGACCGTCCTTGACCGTATTCACGACCAGTATCTTGAAACCTTCCGGCTCCAGCAGCTGGGTCAATACGTTCACGTAATCCTGCTCATCTTCCACAATAAGGACTTTTTTCATAGTAAGGATCCCCTTGGAATATCGCTCAGCCCGCGGCGTCCCGCCGAAGGCAGCGGGCGGCTCAGACCGGGATCTCGAAGTAAAACCTGCTGCCTTTAGACGAACTTTCCGCGTAAGCCTTCCCGCCGTGGGCCTCGATAATGCTTTTCACTATGTACAATCCCAGTCCGGTCCCCTTCGGGCCCGCGACGTTGTTCCTCCCCCCCGGCACCTGGTAGAACTTTTCAAAGACCTTGCCTATGTCGGTCCGCGGTATCCCTATCCCGCTGTCCATTACCGAAACTTCCAGCGCCCGGCGCCCCCCTTTGGGCGCGGGGAGCAGCGAGGCGGCGACCGTGACCGTCCCCCCCCTGGGGGTGAATTTCAAAGCGTTGGAGACCAGGTTAACCAGCACCTGGCTGATGCGTTCCGCGTCTATGTACACCTCGGGCAGTTTCTCGGCAAACCCGGCGGACCTTAATTCTATCCCGGACGCTTTGGCCCGTTCAGAGAATAGTTTTACGGCGTCCTGCACTATCGGTTCTATCCTCGACGGTTTCCTGGTTATTTCGAACTTGCCTTTTTCTATCCTGGCCGCGTCCAGCAGGTCGCCAACGAAGCGCAGCAGCCGGCTGGTGTTCTGCTTTATAAAGGAAATGTTTTCCAGGAACTTCGGCAGTTTGGGCGCGCAGGACGACGGGTCGTTCACGCTCTTGTTTATATCGTAAGCCATAAGGTCCAGGTAGGACTCGATGGCCCCGATAGGGGATTTCAGCTCGTGCGTGACGGAGGAGACGAAATCCTTTTTAAGCTGGTCAAGCTCCTTAAGTTTGTCCACCATGCTGTTGAATTCCCTGTTA
>JAJZVJ010000312.1 GCA_021845705.1 bacterium | reverse complement strand
AACGGCGCGGGGAAGACCACCACCATCCGCATGCTTTGCGGCCTGCTCTTGCCTACCACCGGCTCGGCGGTGGTAGGCGGCCTGGGGTTCGGGGACGGCGGCCTGGGGATAAAAAAGATAGTGGGCTACATGTCCCAGAAGTTCACGCTTTATAACGACCTGACCGTGGGGGAGAACCTGGATTTTGCGGCGGGGCTGCGCAAACTGGAACCCGCCTACGCCAAAAAGCGGCGCAAGGAACTTTTTGAGCTCATAGGCTTTGAAAAGCCGCTTTCCTCCAGGGTTTCGGCCCTGCCCGGGGGCATAAAACAGGAGCTGGCGCTGGCGACCGCAATGCTGCACGACCCGGAAATAGTTTTCCTCGACGAGCCCACCTCGGGCGTGGCGCCGGCCTCGCGCGCGCGGTTCTGGGCGCTGATCCGCCGGATCACGGGCATGGGGAAAACGGTTATAGTCACCACGCATTACATGGACGAGGCGGAGCAGTGCGGCCGCATAGCCCTTATGCGCACGGGCCGCCTGATAGCGCTGGGTTCTCCGGACGAGCTGAAAAAGTCGGCTTTCCCCGGGCCCATGGCCGAACTGGATTTCAAGGGAGCCGACTCCTCCTCTTTCATTTCCGGTCTGGAAAAAGCGACGGGGCTGTTGGAGCTGTCGCCGCACGGCATGCGCTGGCACGCGGCTTTCGCGGATAAAAAAGCGCTGGACGCGGCTTTCTCCGCGCTGCCTGCCTCGGTTTCGGTGGGGCAGATCAAGCCGTCGCTGGAGGACGTGTTCATAAGGCTGGTAGAGGGGGCCGAAAGATGAACGGCTTCAATATCTACCGGGCTTACGCGATAGCGCGCAAGGAAGTGATGCACGTCCTGCGCGACCCGTTCACGCTTACGCTTGCGCTGGGCCTGCCGGTGATGCTGGTGACCTTCTTCGGCTACGCCATAGATTACGAGGTAAAGAACATCAGCCTGGCTGTTTTGGACCGGGACAACGGGCCCGCCGCCCGCCGGTTAAAAGAGATCTTCTCCTCCTCCGGCTACTTCCATCCGGTCGACGCCGTCGCCGGGACGGGACCTATAGGTATGCTGGATTCGGGGCGGGCCTCGGCGGCGCTGTTCATCGCCCCCGATTTTTCGAAGGACATCAAGAGCGGCGGTTCGGTGAAAGCCCAGTTCGTCCTGGACGGCAGCGATAACTCCAAGGCTGCCGCCCTAATGGGCTACCTGCCCGGCATACAGCGCGCCGCGCAGGCCCGGCTGACGGGGCAGGCGCCGCCGGAGCTCATCTCGGCGGAGACCCGCTTCCTGTATAATCCTGAGCTGAACAGCCGCTGGTTCACCGTACCGGGCCTGGCCGCGATCATAATAGGCCTGCTGTCGATACTGCTGACGGCGATGACCGTGGCGCGCGAATGGGAGAACGGTTCGATGGAACTGCTGCTTTCAACGCCAGTGCGGCCGCTCGAAATAATCGTCGGGAAGCTCGCGCCCTACGGCGCGCTGGTGCTGGCGGGCGTTTTCTTCGTTTACGTCGTTTCGCGCCTGGTCTTCGGCGTGCCTTTCGAGGGCAGCCACCTGCTTTACCTGGCGGCCTGCCTGCTTTTTGTGACCGCCGCGCTCTCGCAGGGGCTGCTTATCTCGGTGCTGGTGCGCCAGCAGCAGGTGGCCATGCAGCTGGGTATGATAACCGGTCTGCTGCCCTCCATGCTGCTGTCCGGCTTCATTTTCCCGGTAGAGAGCATGCCGAAGTTCTTCCGGTACTTTACCATGCTCCTGCCGCCCAGGTGGTTCATGGCGGCGGCGCGCGGCATAACGCTGAAAGGGGCGGGCCTGCACGAGCTGGCCGTGCCGTTCCTCGGGCTGGGGCTTTTAAGTCTGGGCATGCTGACGCTGGCGATGGTAAAATTCAAGACTGACCTGGAATAAGGAAGAGACCTCAAATTGAGGGCCGGGAATCAGGGGCGAAAAAGATTTGATATGAACAGGACGCTTAGGGCATTTATAAGGAAAGAGCTGGTTCAGACGCTGCGCGACGTCAAGATGCGCGTGCTTTTATTCGGGGCGCCGGTGATACAGCTCACCATCTTCGGCCTGGCGCTTTCCACAGAGATAAAGAACATAAACCTCGCCGTTTTTTCGCGGCCCGGAGACGCCATGTTCGAGCGCGTCGCGGAAAATTTTTACGCCTCGGGCTGGTTCGACCGCGTTACTTACGTCCAGGGCGAAGATCCTTTCGAGCTTATCGATTCGGGCCGCGCCGACGCCGTCCTGATAGCGCCGAAAGGGGGCCTGGCCTGGTCGGCAGCGCGCGGGGACGGGAAGCTGCAACTGCTGGTGGACGCTTCCAACGCCACCAAGGCCAGGGCGGTGGAGGCTTATGCCAAAAGCATAATCTCGGCGGCTTCGGCCAGGGAATACGGCGCGCGCGGCGCGCCGGCTTTGAACTTCGACGTGCGGGTGCTGTATAACCCGGCCATGGAATCCTCCATGTTCCTGGTCCCCGGCGTGATGGGGATGCTGGTCTGCCTGATCACGATAATCCTCACGGCCATGTCCCTTACGCGCGAGCGCGAGATGGGTACTTTCGAGACCATAGTTTCCGCGCCCCTTTCGAACACCGAGATCCTGCTGGGGAAGACGGTTCCCTATATCCTGCTCGGCCTCGCGAACGCGGCCCTGGTAGTGACGGCAGGTTACCTGCTGTTCGGCGTGCCGGTGCGCGGGCCGCTGTGGGAACTGGCCCTGGCGGCGCTGGCTTTCGTGGTCACCACGGTCAGCGTAGGCACCTTCATCTCGACGGTGGCGAAAAGCCAGCAGCAGGCCATGCTGGGCGGGTTCATGTTCCTGTTCCCGGCCATCCTGATGAGCGGCATCATGTACCCCGTAGAGAACATGCCGAAGGCGATAATCGCCGTCGCTTATATGGACCCGCTTATGTATTTCGTCCGCCTTATCCGCAACATCATGCTGAAGGGCGGGGACCTGCACGTTTTCTGGAGCAACCTTGGCGCGCTGGCCCTTATGGCGGTCTTTGCCGCCGGTATGGCGTACAAGCGCTTCAGACAGACGCTGAATTAGAAGGCCGTAGGGCCGGACCGGGAAAAAAGGAGACTTATGAAAAAGAACGAACAGAAAGAGGACCTGCTGGGCAAGGCGCTGAAGGCGAAGGACCTGGTGGGCTACGACAAAGGCGCCGTGGTCAGCCGCACGATAATACAGAAAAAAACAGGGACCGTAACCATTTTCTCTTTCGACAAGGGTCAGGGGCTTAGCGAGCATACCGCCCCTTTCGACGCGATGGTTGAGATACTGGACGGAGAAGCTGAGATAAGGATCTCGGGCAAGCCCAGTAAGGTAAAGGCCGGGGAATTTATAATAATGCCCGCCGGGAAGCCCCATTCGCTGAAAGCCGTTAATAAGTTCAAGATGGCCTTGGTGATGATAAGGTCCTGAAAAAGGGGACAGGCTGCTTTATTCTCATAGGAGAATTAGCCTCTGAAAAAGTAGCCTGTCCCCTTTTTTCTTGACTGGTATTTGGCGATATGGCAAAATAGGTGGTATGCAACAAGCCCTTAAGAAAAGTTATGCCGCGCAGGCGGCGGTGCTGAAGGCGCTGGCGCACCCGACGCGGCTTTTAATACTTAACGCGCTGAAAAAGAGGGAAACCTGCGTCTGTAAGCTCCGCGAACTGGTGGGCGACGATATGTCCACCGTGTCCAAGCATTTGCTGGTACTCAAGAACGCCGGCCTGGTCGCCGCCCGCCGGGAGGGGAACTGGCTGCATTACCGGCTCACCTGCCCCTGCGTGCTGGATTTCACCG
>JAJZVJ010000311.1 GCA_021845705.1 bacterium | reverse complement strand
CCGCGGTGACGGAGGCCCTGAAGAAAGAGGGCTTCGGCGTGCTGACCACTATAGACGTGCGCGCGAAGTTCAAGGAGAAACTCGGCATAGAGTTCCCCAACTACGTCATACTCGGCGCCTGCAACCCGCCCAACGCCCACAAGGCCATTCTGGCCGAAGAGAACATCGGCCTTATGCTGCCGTGCAATGTGATCGTGTATGAGAAGGCCGGGAAGATGATAGTTGGGATAATAAAACCGACCGTGGCGATGGGCATGATAGACAACCCGGGCCTGAAGCCGCTGGCAGTGGAAGTGGAGGCCAAGTTGAAGAGAGTTTTTAACTCGCTGGGTTGAAATAGTGGTTTTGGAGAGCCGGCATGGACGCGCAACGAATAACTGACGGAAGGTTTGCAGTGGCGGCCCTGGTATTGGCCGCGCTGCTGCCGGCGGCTTTGGCCGGCGGAGCCTCCGCGCAGTGGGTGCCTCCCGAGGTGACAGTGAATAAGATATCGGCCGGGCAATACCCGCATGTGGAGGAGGACGAGGCCGTGGTGGTGACCGAGGCCGAGCTTTCCGCCCTGCGGGCAAAAAGCGCTTCCCTGGAGGAGCTGGCCGACATCCAGGTGGCCTTCAAGGGAAAATGGTTCCAATCCGCTGAATATCTGGCGCGCGAAAAGGCCGCAGCCATGGGCGCCAACTACCTGGTGCTGCGCCTGTCAGCGGGGGACGAGGACCTGGGCGCGGGCGCGCAGCGCTCTTACCGCGCCCTGCGCCTGCTGGACTTCCACGGCAAACCGCTCTACAAACCGCAACCCGGCCAAGCCGCCGTACCGATGTCCGCGCCGCCGGCGTTTACGCCCGCCCCGGCGCTTTCCCAGCCTGCGGAGAAGAAACCCGCCGCCCCGGAGGGGCACCGGCATTTCGCCTGGGCGTGGCGGGTGCACCCGTCCGTGCTTTCCCACGCCGCGTTTTTTGATCCGGCCGCCGCCGGCCCGGGGGAGGCCGCCGAACTGCGGGAGTATGTGAGGGAAGGATTCGGGGTTCGGCAAAGCGCCAAACTGGAGCGCCTGCTGAAGAAGGGCGCGCCGGTGACAATAGACTTCCTGGCGCGGGAGGTTAAATGAGGGCTCCCGCAGGCGCGCTGCTTCTGCTGGCCTGCGCCGCCGCGCCCGCCGCGGCGCAACACTCTCCCGTCGTGGCCGTGACCCCGCTTCTCAAGGAGGCGCGCCCCCACCTGGCGGCGCAGCGCGTGGGCGTGGGGAACTGTTACGGGGTAGTCTCCGCGGCCAGTACCGAGCTGATAGCCGCCATAAAGGTCACTCTGCCCGGCCCGTATGAAAGGACGGCCGAGCACCTGGCCAAAGAGAAGGCCGGCGAACTGGGCGCCAACTGCCTGCTGCCGGAGGGCGTCGCCGGCGAGGAGGGAGCGCGTTACCCGGTGCAGCGTTCCTATAAAGCGCTGCGGGTGCTGGTGCCTTCCGGTGCCTACCAGGTGCCGGCTTCCCCGGGGGATTTCCCCGCGCCGCCCGCCGCCCCAGTGGGGTCTTTTAAGGCCCCCGCCCCCAAGGAATTCAAGCCGCCGCCGGAGCATTCGGCCCACTTGGGCTGGACCGCCGGCAGGGCCGCGCGCGAGCATACGGTGATAATAGATCCCGCAGTCGTGGAGCCGGAGATCTGGGCCGATATAGTTAAGGACGCGCAGGAATATTTCCCGCCCGAAGACTACGCCCGGTTGCAGCGCGCCGCCGGGAAAGGCATCCCGGTCCGGTTCGATTTCATCAATTTCACCATTTCAGAAGCCGACGCCGCGGCGTTGAAGGAAAGGAAACGGCTATGACGGGCAACTACGGCATACGGAGCTCCCGTATATGAAAAGACTGTTCCCGCTGATAGTCGCCGCCGCTTTCCTGGCTTCCGGCCTGCCGGAAGGGGAGCTTTTCTCCCAGTCCGGGCGGCAGCAGCATACCGCGGCCTGCCCCGGCGCCGCCTGCCAGTCCTGCCGGCATGCGCCCAGCGAGCCGCTGCTCCAGGAACCGCCGCTCGCTGTTTTCAATGTGCTCCAGCCAGCGCCGGCGCGCCAGCGCCAGCTCTTTTCCGAAGAGATCTTTCATCCTCCCGCGGCCTGAAACGCCCGTAGCGCGGCAGCCGTAGTAAAGTCGGCGCGCCGCCCGGTCCCTCCGGGCGGCCGGCCGGAACATGGAACCCCGGCAGATAACTGTTCATGGAGGAAATATATGAGAAGCGTTTTCCTGAAGAAAATACGTATCAGTCTTAAGATTCTTACCCGCTGCGTCCCGGCGGCGATCCTGGCGCTATCCCTGTCCGGTACCCTGGCAGCGCAGAAAACCGCGCCGCCGGCGCAGTTGGCGCTCTACCTGGAGCCGCTGGACGGCCAGGGCTGGCAGTGGTTCTTCCTGGCCGATACCGTGCGGCGCAGGCTGGCCGCCGCCGGGCTGAAAGTCTACCCGCTGGTCCAGAAGGGCTCGGACGGAAAGTTCACGGCCAGACGCGGCGAGGCGGAGCTGGAGGAAGCGCAAAGAATGGCGCTCGTCTCCCTGAAGTATCCGGACAGGCTGGCGAACTATCTGGCCGCCCGCTCCCTGAGCCCCGCCGCCGACGGCTGGCGCGACGCGGCGCTCTTCGCCGGGATCAACCCGGACGCGCTGGAGAAACAGGCGGCGGAGGAAGGCCTGAAAGCGCTGGAGGAAGCCTACCGGGCAGCCTCCGCCGCCGGCGCGGCGGAAAGCTCCCTTTACCTGGGCGGCAGGCGCTACGAGAAAACTCCGCGCCTGATGCCCCTTTACGAGGCCGTCAACGCCGCCCTGCCCGCCGGCGCGCGGGTGCCGCCGCCGCCCGGCTATACGCCGCGCCCCAAACCGGCCCCGCCGGGTTTCTGGGCAGCTCTGAGTTCCGGCACCGCGCTTAACGCCGGCCTGGTCGCCGCCTTCGACCGCTATTTCGAGGGCATAAAGCCTGAAGTGCTGTACTACGGCGCGGCCGGCCTCGCGGAGAAATTCCCGGACCTGAAGTTCGTGCCGTCGTATATCCTGGCCGCCACTCCCGCCGCCAAGTCGGCCCTGGCAAAGGAGCTGCAGGCGGGGGTCTTCAGCGAGCGCAATGGCTACCTGGTCTACGAGGACCGCGGCCGCGGCGGGATCTACACCGCCCGCCCCGAGAAGAAGGGCACCCTGGAGCTCTTCGTAATGAGCCAGTGCCCGTTCGGCGTGGCGGCGGAGAACTCGCTGCTGCAGGCGGAGCGCGACGGCCTGCTGCCGCCCGGCCTGAAAGTGGAACTGCGCTTTATCGGCGAAGCCGTAAAGAACGATAAGAACGGCTGGGACTTCTCCAGCCTGCACGGCCAGCCGGAGTGGGAGGAGAACGCGCGGCAGCTCTACATCGCCGCTAAGTTCCCCGCCCGCCTCAGCGCCTACATCCTGGAGCGGAACAAGGACATCAAGGACGGGGACTGGAAGAAAGCGGCCGAAGCGGCCGGCCTTTCCTCCGCCGCCGTGGAGGCCGGCATGGAAGAGGGCAAGCGCCTGCTGGCGGCGGACTTCGCGGCCACCTCGGAACTGGGCATCTCCAGTTCGCCTTCCTTCATCCTGGACGGCAACCGCCTGGTGATGGGGTTGGGAGAACTGGCGAAAGTGCCCGGTTTTGAAAAGATACCGCTGTCGCCCCAGCCTTCCGGCGCGGCCTGCAATAAGTAGCCGGCGGACAGAGGCTGCGATTATGGATCATCCTCAAGAAAGGCCTTGCCGCCTCGACGCGGTGATGAGGGCCTCGTTGCTGCGCCACCGCGCGCAGCAAGAGGGCCCCGCCCGCGCACCAGAGGCTCGC
>JAJZVJ010000310.1 GCA_021845705.1 bacterium | reverse complement strand
CCGGAGCAAGGGAAAGCGAACAGGTATTTCAGGGTGCTGGTAGCCGAGGACAACATCGTAAACCAGAAGGTCGCCGTCCGGCAGCTTGAAAAACTCGGCTACGCGGCCGACGTCGCGGCCGACGGTCTTGAGGCGATAGAGGCCCTGAAGCGCATTCCCTACGACCTGGTGCTCATGGACTGCCAGATGCCGGAAATGGACGGGTTCCAGGCCACGTCGGAGATACGCAGGACGGAAGAGGGCCAGGGACATACCCCCATAGTCGCAATGACGGCCAATGCGATGGAGGGGGACCGGGAAAAATGTATGGCCGCGGGCATGGACGGCTACATTCCGAAACCGGTGCGTATCGAGACGCTGGCGGAAATATTGAAGCGCTGGGATACTCCGCTGAATATGGCGGTTGTCAAGTACCTCGGCGAATTGGCGGGGCCGGAGAATCCGGACTTTCTGAAAGAACTGCTGGAAACATATCTTAAGGACATGCCGGGCCGGCTGGAGGCCGTACGCGAGGCCGTCCGCAGCGGCGACGCTAAAGCCCTGCAGGCGGCCGCCCACGCGCTTAAAGGAAGCAGCGCCAACCTGGGCGCCCAGCGCCTGCAGAAGATCTGCCTCGCGCTTGAATACATAGGGAGAGAGAAAACGGTGGAAGGCGCCGCCGAACTGCTTGAAGACCTGCAAAAAGAAGCCGCGAGCGTTAAGGCGGAAATGGAAATACTGCGCGGGGACGGGCCCAGGCCGTGACGGGCCTGCTTCACGCGCTTGGGCCTTACGCCCCCCTCGCGGCGCTGGTCTTCCTGGCCGGCTTCGTAGATTCTATCGCCGGAGGCGGCGGCCTGATAACCCTCCCCGCCTACCTGGCGCACGGCCTCAGCCCGGCGCTGCTGCTTGGAACCAACAAGCTTTCCTCGTCCATGGGTACCTCGGTGGCCGCGGCGAAATTCGTCAAAGAGACCCGGTTCGGGGCCGACTTCCTCTTTATCCTCCTGGTGCTGGCGGCCGGCGGCTCCGTACTCGGGGCCAGGGCCATCTCGCTGGTGCCGCCCGAGGTAATACGCTACCTGCTGATAATACTCCTCCCCCCGGTGGCAATCTTCCTCGCGGCAAAAAAAAGCTTCGGCCTGGCCGACACCAGCAAAGCCCACACCGAGGGCCAGCTGCTTAAGCGGTCGGGCGCGATAGCTTTCTTTATAAGCTGTTACGACGGCCTGCTGGGCCCGGGCACGGGGACGTTCCTGGCCGTAGCCTTCTCAAGGCTCTGCGGCTTCGACCTGCTGCGCTCCACGGCGCTGGCAAAACTGCTCAACCTGGTTTCCAACCTGGCCGCGCTGGCCACTTTCCTTTACCTCGGGACCGTAAATGTGAAATTAGGACTCGCCATGGGAGCGGCCGGGATGGCCGGGAATTACCTCGGCTCGCACGTAGCTTTAAAAAAGGGCGCATGGATAATACGCCCGATGCTTTTTACCGTATCCGCGGCCCTTCTCGCCAAGATCGCGTGGGATATGCTCAGGTAAGTTCCCGGCCTTATTTTATAACCGCAAGCAGGCCGAAGCGCCCGGTTTTCTCGCCTTCCCGGCGCCAGGAATAGAACATTTCTTTCTCGTCGTACGTGCACAGATGCATAAATTCGTGCTTTTTAACGCCCAGTTCCTCAAGGCGGGAGCACAGCAGTTCCACAGGCTGAAAAAATGGCGGCCTTCCTTCATGGTAAGGAACCGCTTGCCGGAACCGTCGGGATAAAAATCTTTCAGCTTTTCCAGGAAGTCCTCTTTTACCGGGTAATTCGCCGCCGAGATCATAGGCGAGATCCCGGCTATTATATTTCCCGGCTCGCTGCCGAAGCGCAGTTTCATCATCGCCAGGGCGGCGCCGTAAATATCCAGGAAAGCCCCCCTCCAGCCGCTGTGCACTACGGCCGCCACCTTGCGCCCGGTATCGTAAAAAGCGGTGAGGGCGCAGTCGGCCGAAACCGCCAGGAGCGGCACGCCGGGTTCGACGGTAATGAGCGCGTCGGTATTTTCCGGGGCGACGCGCCCGCCGCCCTCTACTACCGCCACGTTCGCGGTATGGCGCTGGCGCATTCTCTCCAGCCGGGCAGGCTCAGCGCCTAAAGCGGAACAGAAGAGGGCCAGGTTCTCCTCCACGTTCTCCACTTTGTCCGCGGTGCCGCTGCCCAGGTTAAGGCCGGCATAGCGGCCCGCGCTTACCCCGCCCTGCCGGGTGGAGACCGCGCAGTCGAACCCCTCCAGCCCCTTGAAAACATCGAAGCGAAGCAGCTTCAGCCCGTCTTTTTCGTAAATTATCATTATCCTGTCCCCCTTAAGTGGCGCGGCACGGCGTTAAATTTATATCATACCCGTATGCGTTCCCGCCTGATAATAAAGTTCGTTAAAGATCCCGCACCCGCCGCCCTGAAAGGAATTATAACACTTTACCGCGCCCAAGGCTGGTGGAAGCCCGGGGACAGGCCTTCCGCCCTGAGAAGGATGATACGCGGCAGCCATTGTTTCGCCGTGGCTGAAAAGGACGGCCGCTTGATAGGCATGGGGCGGGCCATAAGCGACGGGGTTTGCGACGCCTATATACAGGACATGGCGGTCCTCGAGCGTGAGCGCGGTTCCGGAACCGGGAAAGCCGTCCTGGCAGCCATCCTTAAGCGTCTTAAAGAAGACGGGGTCAACTGGGTGGGCTTGATCGCCCAGGACAATTCCGAATATTTCTATAAAAAAGCCGGGTTCAGGACGCTGAGGAAGGCGCACCCTATGATCTCAAAAGAAAGTTATGTTTAACCGCCTCAAGCCCGAAGACTACCCGGCCCTTAAACCCTATTTCGAGAAACACCGCTACCCGCTCTGCGAGTATTCCATTGCCTCCATTATAGTCTGGAACCGCTGCCTTTACGAGGTAAGCTGGAGGCTGGACGGGGACCTGCTGCTGCTGGCCGAAACCGATATAGAGCCGCCGGCCGCCAAACGCCTGCTTATGCCGGTGCCGCACCCGTTCCGGGAGATCCCCCCCGCCGAGCTCGCGGCAATAGCGCGCCGCAGCCGCCATACCCGCTATTATTACGTGCCGCAGGACTATTTCAACAGGAATAAAACCGCTATAGAGGAATTCTTCACCGCCGAAGAGCAGCCGGGCTATATGGACTACCTGTACAAGACGAGCGACATGGCGCAGCTGGCCGGCCATAAGTACGCCAAAAAGCGCAACCTGGTGGCCCGGTTCGACAAGGAAACGGCCGCCGGTAGGAAAGTGGAGGTTGAAACGCTTAGCACGGCTAACAACCCGGCCTGCATTTCACTTCTGGACCGCTGGGCGCGCGACCCGGAGGCCGGGGCGCACCTGGACATGCTAAACTGCGAGCGCAAAGCCATACTTAACGGCCTCAAGCATTTCGACCTCCTCGAGCTTAAAGGAGTGCTGGTTAAACTGGAGGGAGAGATTGCCGGCTTCGCCTTCGGCTCGCGCCTCTCCGACGGCGTTTTTGTCCTTAACTTCGAGAAAGCCCTGGACAACATAAAAGGGCTCTACCAGTTCCTGGACAGGGAATTCGCCGCCTGCCTGCCGCCGGCCTATACCTTCATCAACAAGGAAAGCGATCTTTGCAAGCCGGGGCTTATTAAAACCAAGGAATCTTATTACCCGGCTTTCAAAATAAGATCCTACACCCTTACGCTTAAGTAAGCGCCTCGATATAAAATCGGGTAGGAGGCGGGTGATTAGTTCACCCGCCGTCCTCACCACACCACCGTACGTACCGTTCGGTATACGGCGGTTCATCAGAACTAACAGGCCGAGGAAAGCCGCCTGCTTAAAC
>JAJZVJ010000309.1 GCA_021845705.1 bacterium | reverse complement strand
CGCTCGCCCTCTGCTGCCGGGTTTCCCGGGCGCAGGACTCCGGGATCATGGCCCGGGACGCCAACGGCGCGTTTTACTCCGCTTCCAGCCGGTATAACGGCCGCAACGAATACGTGCATATTTCAAAGATGGGGCGGGGCGGGAATATGCTCTGGGAAGCCGATTACGACACCGGGACGGACGAAAAGCCCGTGGGCATGGTGGCTAATTCGGTGGGGCTGGTGATCCTGGCCTCCACCAGGGCCGGCGACGTGCGCTCTTTTTCCCTGATATATTATTCCTTCGATAATTTCCTGGTCCGCGAAGTTCCCGGCAACGTCCCCGGGGCCGTGCCGGTGGCCGTGGCGTCGGACAAACAGGACAATGTCTATATAGGCCTTACCACCAAAAAGGCCGGCCGGTCCAGGGCAGAACTGTGGAAATTAGATCCTTACGGCGCGGTCTTCTGGAGTGAAATATATGCGCCCTCCAACAACGCTTACGCCCGTGACATCCAAATTATTTACAACGGGGATATCGCTTTCGGTGTCACCGAGTCCGGCGGTTCCAACGCCTTCGGGACGTATGAGCCTCTTGCGCTGATCTATAACGCCAACGGGGCGCGCCTGCGCTGAACGTCCGGAGGATCCACTATATGAAAAAAAACCACTTTCTTCCCCGCATTCATGACCTGGCCCTCGGCGCGGCCGCCTGCGCCGTGCTGCTGGCGGCTTCCGCCCCGGTCCTGGCCGGCGGAACTTTCGTTATGGCCACCGTAGCCGCCCCGTACACCCTGGACCCTTCCCTCAACATGGACCGGCAGGGCACGATGATAGCGCTCAACATCTACGAGCCGCTGGTCGCTTTTGCCGGCAGGTCGCCGGACTCGGGCTTCGTGCCGGCGCTTAGTACCGAGGTTCCCGCTAACGCCAACGGCCTGCTCTCCAAGGACGGGCGCACCTATATTTTCCCCATCCGCAAAGGGGTAAAGTTCCACGACGGCACGCCCCTTAGCGCCGGGGACGCGGCGTATTCGCTGCTCAGGGCCATTATAGCTCCGGAATACAGCCTGTTCGTGAAACCGATTCTGGGGCTTAACTCCATCCGCGGCAGCGACGGGGCCTTTGTGGTAACGTATGCCGACCTCGCCAAAGCCGTAAAGGCTGACGGGGACAGGCTTGTGGTCACGCTGAAGGAGCCTTACCAGCCTTTCCTGTCCCTGCTGGCGTCAAAACCGTTCATCATGTCCAGGGCCTGGGCTGCCGCCAATGGGGAATGGGACGGGACTGAAGCCACTTGGCAGCGCTACGCGGGCATCAAGCCCGGCAAGTCCGGGCTGCGGGCCAAGGCCAACGGCACGGGGCCGTTCAAGCTGGATAGCGTCGACCTGAAGACGGGGCGCGTAACCCTTGTTAAGAACGCGGACTATTGGGGAGTGCCGGCCTCGCTGGACCGCCTGGTATTCACCCCGGTGGAGAAGGAGAGCACCCGGCTGTCCATGCTGGAGATGGGGGACGTGGATTACGCCGAACTTTCCCGTTCCTGCCTGCGCGACCTGGCCGACATGAAGAACGTGACGGTGACGGAGGGGCCTCTCAGCCAGGCGGTGACGGTAATGGTCTTCAAGCTCAAGGTAGCCGCCAGGGACAATCCGTTCATCGGCAGCGGCAAGCTGGACGGTAAAGGCATCCCCGTCGATTTCTTTTCGGACGCGGACGTGCGCAAGGGTTTCGCTTACGCCTTGGATTATGAAAAGATCCTGCTGGAGGTAGCGCGCTACAAGGCCCAGCGCATTACCAGCCCTATCCCGCGGCCCGGGGGGCCCGCCGTATCGCCCTACGTCTACGACCCGGTTAAGGCGGAAGAGCATTTCAGGAAGGCGTTCGGCGGCAAGCTCTGGGAGAAAGGTTTCGAGCTCAGCGTTCCCTACGTCCTGGGCGACGACATCGGCCAACAGGTCTGGGAGCATGTAGCGGCGGCGCTTAAAAAAATAAATCCCGGGTTCGTCCTGCGGCCCGCACCGAGGACCTATGAGGACTTCGTCGCCGGCGCGGATAAGCTGGAGCTCCAGATGCCTTTGACCTGGACCACATACGAACCGGATTATCCGGACGATTACAATTACGCCTACGTTATGCTCCACAGCGAAGGGCCGCTGTCCAAGTTCACCGGGTATTCGAACAGGAAGATAGACGAGCTGTGCGAAGAGGTGCTGCGCGCCACAGCCGACGAGCGGGGAAAACTGTTCGCCAGGATGGACAAGATCTACGCCGGGGACGCGCCGTATATCCTGCTGTTCTCCGCTAAAAAGTTCATGGCCTACCGCAAGGGCGTCACCGGCGCCGAGTCCGACAACTGGCTGTATTACAGCAACGGGTTTATGGATTTCTCCAAAGTCAGCAAGCCCTGACCGCGGAAGGCGGCCGCCCGCCGCAGGACCGGCCGCCGGGGAAAGCCCGGCGGTTTTGTTCGTAAAATATTTATATATGGAACTTGAATTCGGACGCTATAAACTGAGGCCTTTCCGCAGGGGGGACGAACCCTCTGTGGCCGGGAACATAAACGACAGGAAGATAGAGCGCTACACGCTCAACATCCCGTACCCCTACCCGCTAAAGGCCGCGCGCCAATGGGTGGATCTTAATCTTAAATTGGCCCGCGGCAAAAGAATGACGCAGCTGAACCTGGCCATAGACCTGGACGGGCAGGTTATCGGCGGGATAGGACTGTCGGCGATGAACGGCCACAGGGCCGAGCTCGGCTACTGGCTGGGCGTGAAATACTGGGGCCGCGGGATAGTTGCAGGCGCGGTGAAAGTGCTTACCCGTTACGCGTTACGGGAACTGAAGCTGCGGCGCGTATACGCCAAAGTATTCCCCGTCAACAAGGCCTCCGCGCGCGTGCTGGAAAAGGCTGGCTACAAGTACGAGGGCCGCCTGGTAAAGGACGCCGTGAAGCACGGCCGCGCCGTAGACGGGCTCCTCTACGCCAGGACCCGGTAATACCGGGGCGGCGGCCGTCATTTTTGAAGCCGCCGGAAAAGCCGGGCGTGAGCTGTTTGGCGGAATTGAGGCCGGAACGGAGAGATATGCAGCCTGATCGTCCGCTTTATGAGGAAATGGTGCGCCAGGGGTCGCGCGGGCGCTGGTTCTGGCGCGTTGGCGGCTGGCTTCGCCTGGCGGGGATAGCGGGCATTGTTCTCATGCTTACCATGTGGCCGCTCGTGTGGTATTTCCGCGTCGGGGGCACCGGTATCTATTTCTTCTTCGCCCTTCTGGGTATGGCAGCTCTGTTCACGCTGGGCAGCTTCCTCAGGAACGTCTCCTACAGGATAGCCCTGGGCGAGGGGATAGATATCGCTGAATATTTTGAGAAGGAAGAGAACGGGCCCGGCAGGCAGCCGCGGTCCCCCGCGCGCTAAAGCTTTCATGCTTGAAAGAACTGATTTATCAAAAGAGGTCCCAAGCGGGGATCGCGGGGAGTGTTATGTCTGCCGCAGGGCGAAAAAGAACTGTCTGTGCGGCAGCGCAAAACCTTTCGCAACGCGGATGCGGTTCGTTATCCTGATGCATAGCAAGGAAGCCCGGAAGCAGAGAACAGGAACGCCCCGGCTGGCGAAATTATGCTTAACGAACGCGGAACTTTTGACGGGGATAGATTTTACGGCCGATGAACGGGTTAATTCCCTGCTCCGGGATCCGTCCTATAACCCTTTCGTCCTGTACCCGGGACCCAAGGCCGTGAATTTTAGGCTCATGGCACTGAACTGTGGGCAGCCGTCCAGGGCTGGAATTGAGCCATCCACGGCGTACAGGCCTGGATGACCTTGAGCTTCATGTACTCCTTGTCCCGGTAGCCGTATGCTCGCCGTATAACA
>JAJZVJ010000308.1 GCA_021845705.1 bacterium | reverse complement strand
GATCTGGAGCTCTCCGGTCTGGCGGACCTGGAAGTGCCGGTGGTGGGCGCCGGGCGCGAGCATGTTTACCACCTTTACGTCGTGCGGCACCCGCGCCGCGACGAGCTGAAAAAATTTCTGTCGGAGCGCGGTATAGAAACGGTGATAAATTATCCGCGCGCCCTGCCTTTCCTGCCGGCTTATTCCCGCTTCGCGGCAAGGCCCGAAGATTTCCCCAACGCTTACAGGCACCAGTCAATGGTGCTGTCCCTGCCCATCTTCCCGGAAATGGCGGAAGCGCAGCAGGGGCTGGTGATAGACGCGCTTAAAACTTTTTGTAAGGGTTAAAGGTATTCGGCCTGCCAGAGGAAAAGCGAAACAAGGCAGGTGAGCTTGCGGGTGTTGTCACGCTTCCCTTCCAGGTGTTCCGCCAGCAGACCTTCCGCGAAAGAATAATTACAGAAATCCGGGTGTTTCGCGCGCGCGGCGCTTATAGCGTCCAGCGCGAACGTCCGCAGGTCGCCCTTAAGCCATTCGGCCGTGGGCATGCTGAAGCCTTTTTTCGGCATCTTCAGTATTTCCTCGGGGAGGTATTGGCGGAGGGCCTTGCGGATTATGTGCTTGGTGGTAAAGCCTTTCATTTTCAGGCCCAGCGGCATCTCCTCCGAAAGCTCCAGCATCTCGTTGTCCAGGAAAGGCACCCGCGCCTCCTGCGAGTTGAACATGGTGACCAGGTCCGTGGAATGCAGCGAGCAGTAGGGCAGGAAGACGTTCAGGTCCAGGTACATAAGCCGGTCCAGCAGGCGGTCGTCCGCCACGTCCGGCAGGTGCTGGGCGAAAACCTCGAAGGGGTCCGCGTAAGCGGCTCCTGGCAGGAAGGCGCGGATCTCTTCCGGGGTCAGGATCTCCTTGTATTTCATATGCGCAGTTTCCGGCTTGAACGCGGCCCCGCGGGCGAAAGATTTCAGTTTGAAATCCAGGCTAAGGCGCCGCGTTGAAACGGGCAGGCGGTCGGCCGCGCGGCGGATAGCGTCCTTCACCGGCCCCGGCAGGTACTGGTAAACGCGCCCCACTTTGGCCGCGATAAGCGTGGGGTAGCCGGCGAACAGCTCGTCGCCGCCGGCCCCGGTAAGCGCCACGGTGATATCCTTCCTGGACAGGGCGGAGACGCGGCCCATGGCCAGGTAAGTCCAGTCCCCGTGCGGCTCGGCGAAGCGGCTGACCGCCTTGGGAAGGCTCTCTATTATGTCCCGCGGGCCAAGCATGCAGTCATGGTGGTCGGTGCCGTATTTCTGCGCCACCAGCCGGGCTTCCGCAAGTTCATTGTGGGTACCGCCGTTCTCGTAGCCGACCGTGTAGGTCTTAGGCCGCACGCCCAGTTTGGCCATCATGGCCACAATGGCGGTGGAATCGAGCCCGCTGGAAAGAAACACCCCCAGCGGCACGTCGCTTACCAGCTGGCGCCTGACCGAATTAAGCAGCGCCAGCTCTATGCGTTCTTCGGCCTCCCGCTCCGACATCCTTTGCGGGCGGAAGGTGTAATGCCAGTAGCGGCCGACTTCCGCTTTCTTGCCGCTCACTTTTATAAAATGGCCCTGGGGCAGACGGCGTATATGTTTGAAAATAGAGCGGGGGGAGGAAATGTAGTAGAAGGAAAGATAGTTCGCCAGCGCCTGGGTATCAAGCTCGCGCGGCATGCCGTTAAAGGCCAGCAGCGCTTTTATCTCGGAGGCGAAGCAGAGCGAGCCGCCTATATCGGCGTAAAAAAGCGGCTTTATCCCGGCGCGGTCCCGCGCTATGAACAGCTCGTCCTTGCGCGCGTCCCACACCGCGAACGCGAACATCCCGTTCAGTTTCTCCAGGCACTTCTCGCCCAGCTCCTCGTAAAGGTGCACTATAACTTCCGTGTCGGAATTGCTGGTAAAGCGGTGGCGGGCTTCCAGTTCTTTGCGCAGCTCCCGGTAATTGTAGATCTCGCCGTTCAGGACCACCGCGAGCGAGCGGTCTTCGTTAAAGACGGGCTGGCGCCCGCCCTCCAGGTCTATTATCTTAAGGCGGCGCATGCCCAGGCCGCAGTGGCGGTCCGCCAGCACGCCCTCGTCGTCGGGGCCGCGGTGGAACAGCTCGAAGAGCGGCCCCTTAAGTTCGGCCTCCCGCACCGGCGCCTTTGAAGCGTAGTTTATCTTACCGAGTATTCCGCACATGTTTTAACAGTATAAGTTTGTTGCCGTAGTAGTCAAAGGTTTCTTCCGCCGTAAATCCTCCGGAGGCAAGCAGCTCACGGGCAATGGCGGTGAAGTCGGCGTCCACACCCGGGAAAGGACTGTAAGGCAGGATCATAAAGTTAAAGCCGCCCTCCCGGAAAGCGGTTTCGGCTTTCGCGGCGTTAAAGCCGGGCGGCAGGGTCCTGTCCCAGGTTATTTTTCCGGCCAGGCCGGCCTTGGCCAGGTAAAAATGGCTTGGTTCCACTTCCATGGGCGCGTAAACCTTCAGCCCGCTCCCGGCGGCCTTCAGGTAAGCCGCAACTTCCCAGTATGGAAAGGCGTACGCCCCGTAATTGAAGGCGGTTTTGCGCTGGTAGGGATCCCTGGCAAAGACGGACTGAAAGACCAACAGGGCCAAAACGCCGGAATAAAGCGGGATCTTTAAAGAGGGGCGTTGGCGCGCCGTATCGGCGGCCCACAGGGCCAGCAGGAAGACCAGCGTTATATAGAAAGGCTGGGCATGGCGGATATAACCCACGGCGGCCGTGGCGCTTATCATCAGGTAGTAGGTCACGGCGAAATAAAGAAGCAGCGCAAGTTCTACGCCCCGGCGCCTGTAAACGGCGTAAGCGGCGGCTATAGCGAGCAGCGCGGTAACCGCGGCCCCGGCGGTCTGGTAGACGTTCCTGAGGTTAAGCAGCATCAGCCGGGGGTCGGTTAAATTGGAGAAGACCAGGGCGGTATTGCGTATGCCCAGGGCGTCGCTGAGTATTATGAACGGAAGCCCGACAGCGGCCGGAATTGCCAGTGTCTTTAAAGCGTAAATCCAGACCGGGCGCCGCTGCGGATAGATGAACCAGAAAGCGGCCAGCGCCGGGATAAAGGAAAGCATGAGCCCGAGGAGGAGCTGCTTGTAGAAAAAGCCCGCGGCGGTCCAGAAAGCGCATTTCAGGAACTGCTCCCTTTCCCCGGCCGCGGCCCCTTTTACGAAGTGGTAAATGGAGGCGGTGAAGAACAGCACCGTTCCGGCCTCCAGTTCCGCGCTGGTAGCCAGGTTGAAGAAGGTGGGAAAAAAGAAGATAAGCAGGTAGGTAAGGCGGGGCGGCGGTTCTGCCTTCATGAATTTAAGCAGGCGCAGAATGTAGATGGCCGCCAGGACTATGAAAGAGAACTGCACTGCGCGCGGAGCCGCCTCGTTCACGCCAAGCAGCAGGTAGGCGGGCAGGTAAAGGAACTTGGCCAGCGGCGGATAGCGCAGCACGGTCTCGAACCGGCCTATAGCGCCGGCCAGGCCGAAGCGGAGCGAAGCGAAGAAGAACAGGTTCCCGGCAGCGGCCAGCGCCAGCGCGGCGGTACCGCGCCCGGGGAGTTTTATACCTTTCCTGAAAAGCCTTAGCAGGACCGCGGCGGCCGGGATGAAAAATACCGGCAGCAGCCTTATATCAAGGCCAAGCACTGAGGTTATCCGCCCTATAAGCCAGGCCGGCGGCCCGGCGTGGGACTGGTCGTCCGACCCGGTCGGCAAAGGTGTAAGCCAGAAAGGCAGGCAGACAGCGGCGCCAAGCAGGATGGCCGGCCAGAGCTCTTTAAATTCGGGGAGTGAAGCGTACAGCGAAACCTCGCTGAGCGGACTGTAGAGCATGGCCGCAGAGATAATAATAAAAAGGTTCAGCAGCGCCCACTGCGCCGGCCAGGGCAGCG
>JAJZVJ010000307.1 GCA_021845705.1 bacterium | reverse complement strand
GGGCGAAAATGTAGTAGGGCAGCCCCTGTACGAACCAATTGGAAACGCCGTAGCGCCAGGTGTACTCGCCTATCCCCAGCGTCCCGCCGAAAAAGCTGGGCACCAGCGTGGCGATGAAGCCCGGCAGCGACAGCGCGCGGCCGGCCAGGACGTAGTCCTCCATCCCTTCATGGCGCCCGCGGGCGGCACGCAGGCCAAGGTAGAGCACAGCGGCGAGGAAGGCGGCCAGCAGGGAAAGGTCGCCGCCCGAAAGCGCCAGGCTTCCGGGCGCGGTCATAGCGCGCGTCCTTCAGCGGCGGCGCCCGCTACGCCGCGCTCACCCTGCGGTAAATTTTTTTCGCGGAGGAAGGCCCCGCGGATCTGTGCGTAACTGGATTCCATTTTTATACGTCCGGATAGAAGCGGCAACTCGCGCACTCCTTAGTACAACTATCTATAATAACAAAAACTTCGAGTTTATTTGTAAACTCAAAAAACTCCGCCGCGGCCGGAGAGGCAGTTCTTTCAGCAAAGCGGTCCTTCACCTGGTCTCGCGCCCGGCCGCAGACCGGAACGGGAACACCCGTCCACTCCGGACACGCGGGCACGGAGCGGGCAGGCGTGGAAGGAAAACCGAAAATATTTCCCGGACACGCGCGTTTTTGTTACGATATCGGCAGTGAGCAGTTCAATGGGGAAAAAAAATTTGCTGCGCGCCGTTCTCGCCGCGGCGGCCGTACTCGCCGCCGCCGCGGCCTGGCTGTCGGTGCTGGCGGAATACAAGCTTTCCCGCCTGGTCCCGGGCGGCCTGGGCGAGGCTTTTTCCACCAGGATATACAGCGCGCCGTTCGAGGTTAAGGAAGGCGATTTTTCTTCGCCGGATTCGCTGCTGAGGCGGCTCGGGCGGCTGGGCTACCGCCCGGCGCAGGAACCGTCGGTTCCCGGGGAATATTCCTGGCGTCCTCCGGTCCTGGCGGTGTACCTGCGCGGTTTCAGTTCGCCGGCGGCGCGCCAGGAGCCGGCGCGGGCCGCGCTGGAATACGGGCGGTCCGGCTGGAAGGTAAGCGTTTCCAGCGGAGACGCGGACGTTATGCTGGAACCGGAACTTGTCTCCGAGCTTTCCGGCCCCGCCAAGGTGCGCCGCGAACCGGCGGAGATCTCGGCTATCCCGGAAAAACTGCGTTCCGCGGTTATAGCCGTGGAGGACAAACGCTTCATGCGGCACCACGGCGTCGACTTCCTGGCTACGGCCGGCGGCCGGGAAGACCGGCACCTCTTCCGGCGGCAGGGACGCCTGGTTCGTGGGCTACACGCCGCGCCTGCTGGCGGGGGTCTGGGCCGGCGACGATTCCGACAGGGCCATAGGGGCGCTGGGAGCCGGCGACGCGCTCCCGATCTGGGCCGCTTTCATGAAAGCGGCGCTGGCCGGGCGGCCGGCGGAGGACTTTGCGCGCCCGGCCGAAGGGCTGGTTTCCGTAACTATAGACCCCGCCAGCGGGCTGCTGGCCGTGGCCGGCTGTCCGCAGCGCAGGAAGGAACTGTTCCTGGCCGGCACGGAGCCGGTGAAAAAATGCCCGCTGCATTCACGCGGGCTCAAGGGCTGGTTCAAGCGCCTGTTCGGCATCAAATGACGGAGCTGAAATTCATAAAATACAGCCAGGCGGAGGTAAGGCCCTGGACGCCGCGGCGCAGGATCAAACTGGAGGACAACTCCCTTGTAGTGGCCAGGTTCCCGCTGGGGCTGCAGTATTTTTCCAGGGGGAACGGTTTACCGTTTTCGCCGAAATAGCGCCGGTGCTGGACCTGCTTCCGGATACGGTTAACGCCGCCGGCGGCTTCAGGGTGCTGCTGTAAAGCGGCGCCCAAAAACGCGGAAAAACCGGGATAATTAGCAGTCTTGACAGTAGACTGCTATTTATGGTATACTATTATGCGGGAGGTAAATTGAAGTTACGGAGGTGGTTTATATGACAAGCAAGAGCTTGATGACGACTAAATCCCAGGCCGGGTTCTGGATGGAACCGATAGAGCGGATGTTCTCTACCGACCCTGTAGAAACGTTCCAGACCGCCGGCTTCCCGGTGTTCTCAGGGAAAGGAAACGACCTGAAGATAGAGGACAGGAAAAAAGACGTTAAAGTTTCCCTTAAAACCCCGGGCTATGACAAGAAGCACCTGAAGGTTAGCGTGAAAGACGGCATGCTGACCTTCTGCGGCGAGCGGAACGAGGAGTGCAGGACAAAGGACTCGTATGCCAGTTCGTACGGTTCCTTTACCCGCTCGATCCCGCTGCCCTATGGCGTGAACGCCAAAAAGGCGAAGGTGGAAGTGAAGAACGGCGAGGTGGACATAACCATGCCGAAAAACAGCTGCAGGTAAGCAAAAAAACGCAGCGATGAGCCGGGGCCGGACGCCCCGGCCCTTTTTATCCGTGGTCGACCACATCCCCAAGAGGCCTCCCGCCCATTTTTTATCCTGCACGTTCACCCGCCCAGGCGCGCTTGCGCCTATATAAGCCCTTTCTGCTTGAAGCTCATGAAGCCCTCCTTCGTTACTATCACGTGGTCAAGCACCTCTATGCCGAGCAGCTTCCCGGCCTGCGCAAGGCGTTTCGTGAGCGACAGGTCCTCGTCGGACGGCTCCAGGCAGCCGGACGGGTGGTTATGGGCCACTATTACGCTCGCTGCCAGGTTCTTCACCGCCGGCTCGAACACCTCGCGAGGGTGCACCAGGTTATAGTTCAGCGTGCCTATGGAGACGATATCGCGCTTTATCTCCTGGTTGCGGGTGTCCAGGTAGAACACTATGAAATGTTCTTTCTTCTGGTCACGCACGTCGCGCAGCTCCTCCCAGATGTCGCGCGGCTTAAGGTAAATGCCGCTTTTTTTGCCGTTCAGGAAGCGGCGCCCAAGTTCGAAAGCGGCCAGTATCTCGCAGGCGCGGACGGGCCCCAGGCCCGGCACGGCCCGCAGTTCCGCGAAGCCGGCTTTGGCTATGTCCCCCCGCCCGAACTTCCTAAGCAGTTCCCCCGCCAGGTCCAGCACGCCTTTGCCGCGCATGCCGGTGCGCAGCAAAATGGCCAGCAATTCCTCCTCCGCCAGCTTCTCCGGGCCGTAGCGCATCAGCTTCTCGCGCGGCCGCTCCACCCGCGGCATATCCTGTATGGTTCCGGCTCCTTTCATAAACCCTCCTTTACCAAACCTTTCAAATAGCCTAGCAGACCAACCCGACAAGGGCGTGTCGCGATAAGAACGCCGGCCGGATCAGCGCCGGCAGGACGCTGAAAACAGACAGGCCGCGGATTTACCAAAGTGGTCCGCGCAGGCTGATTTAAATCATTCCGGGGCTTGCAATCGCCACATTGTTTAGTATTTGCTAAAGCGCTAAACTTCTCCTAAGGGCCGGCGGAGGCCCGCGGGATTTACGGTAAATCTAACGGAGGAACAATGAAAAAGTCAGTCAGCAAACTAACGGCGGCTTTCCTGATAGCCGGCCTGGCGGCCGGCGCCCACGCCACCAACGGCGACAACCTTATCGGCGTGGGCCCCACCTCCCGCGCGATGGGCGGCACCGGGATCGCGGCGCCGCTGGACGCCATCAGCGCCATCTTCTCGAACCCGGCCGGGCTCTCGCAGCTGGCCGGCTCTCAGTTCAACTTCGCCGGCACCTACTTCTCGCCCGAAGTGAAAGCCACCGTGCTCGCCCCGGCGGGCGGCGGCATGCCCGGCAACTGGACGGCCAAAAGCCAGGACGCGGCCTACGCCGTTCCGGCCATAGGCCTTTCCACCCCCGTGAACGACAAGATGATGTTCGGCGTAGCCGCCTACGGCGTGTCCGGCATGGGCGTGGACTACCGCAACAAAAACCCGATGAACACGAACACCCAGGTGTCCGCCATGAAATTCGTGCCC
>JAJZVJ010000306.1 GCA_021845705.1 bacterium | reverse complement strand
TCTTGGACGGCGGCGGCTGGCTGGCCGCTACGGCCCGCGACGGGGCTTTTGACCAGAACATAGACAGTTTCACTTTCACGGCGTCCACCCTGGCCGAAGGCGCGCATACCATCCAGGCCCGCGCCAAGGATAATTTCGGCGCCTATGACGCCACGCCGGCAGCCGACAGCCTTACCGTGAATACCGGGCAGGCTACCGATATCCCGTACGTTTACGACGGAACGGGCGCGGACGCCGAATACACCAGGTCCAAGTCGTCCCTTTCCGCCAACTGGGGCGCCTCCTCCCACTCCAGCGGGATAAGTCATTATAACTACGCCATTGGCACTACCGCGGGCGCTTCCAATACCGTCGGCTGGACTTCTGTCGGTACCGCTCTTTCGGTCACAAAGACGGGGCTTACCCTTGCGGAAGCCGGCGTTTACTATTTCTCCGTCCAGGCTTTCCCCAACGTCGGGACGCCTTCCGGAGTGACTTCTTCCAACGGGATCAGGGTGGATACTTCCAGTCCGACGGCCAAGGTGCTGGTGACTTCCCCGCAGCCGGCTAAAAACGGGGCCTTCACCGCCAAGCTGATCGTAAACGAACTCAACGCGCTCTCAGGCCAGCCCCGGCTCGGATTTACCGCATCCAACGGCCTGTATGTCCCGCTTTCCCTGACATATCTTGCCGCTTCTACCTGGACTGCTTCAGGCTATATAGAGTCGTATTATTCTACCGGGACGGCTAATTTTAATTTCTCCGCTTCGGACCTGGCCGGCAACTCCGGCGCCCTTATAACCGCCGGCGGTTCGTTTGGCATAAACACCTCGTTCCCGGGCGGCACGGGCGCCACGATAGCGAATAGCGACGGCAACTCCGTCGCCCTGCCGCCGGGCGCCTATTCCGGAACGCTTTTTGTGAGCATCTCTACGGTGGCCCCGTCCGTTACGGCGGCCGCCGACGCGGCGTCTCCGGAGTCGGTAAAAGTATTTGCGACGGACCTTGTGCGGCAATTCACCGCCAGGGATACGCCGGGCGCGCCGGTTACCGCGTTCTCTTCGCCGCTTACCATAACTATGCCTTACCCTGACGCGGATAATGACGGCAGGATAGACGGCGACCTGCTGAAGGCCTCGATGGCCTGGATCTATTACATGGACCCGTCCGCCGGCAGGTGGACGCCCTTGCCGGGAGTAACCCGGGACGCGGCCGCTAAAACTTTATCGGCGCAAGTCTCGCATTTTTCCGTCTATTCCATAAGGGCGGCGGGTTCTTCGCAAGCCGATATCGGTTCTCTCAAGGCTTATCCTAACCCCTGCGATTTCCGCTTGGCGCCTTCCCTGCTTACTATCCAGGGAGTCCCCGCCGACGCCGTGAATACGTGCGTGTATATCTACAACGAGGCCGGGGAACTGGTCCGCTCGCTGGCCCCCGGCGACGGGATAGACGGGTTGAATATCGCGTCCTGGGACGGGCGCACCTCCGGCGGCGGCAAGGCCGCCAGCGGGCTGTATCTTTATCTGGTTAAAACCTCCAACTACGGGAAAGGGACAGGGAAGTTCTTCATAGTCTGGTGAATATGCATACCTTTGCCGTTTTTTTTCTTCTTCTTTCCGCCCCGCCCGCCAGGGCCGCCGCCGGCGGCGAGGCTATGCCTTTTCTTAAGCTGGATACCGGTGCGCGCGGAGCCGCTCTTTCCGGAGCGTACACAGCGCCGGGGGACGACGCTTTGAGCGTTTTCTACAACCCCGCCGGAACCGCGCTGGCCGGGAAACAGGAAATACTGCTGGGGCACAACGAGTGGCTTGTGGGGATACGCAACGAAACCCTGGCTTATCTGCGTCCGCTCGGCCCCGGCCTTACCGTTTTCGGGGGCTTCAACGCGCTTTTCAGCGGGAGCATGGGAAGGTATGACGCCGCCGGCGCCGCCGACGGGACTTTCAGCGCTATGGAAGCCGCGGTCTCGGCCGGGCTGGCGGGGGACCTGGGGAACAATTTTTACGGCGGGGCGGCGCTAAAGGCCCTTTCGCAGCAGGCGGCGGGCATGAAGGCCATGGCCTGGGCCGGGGACGCCGGGCTGCTTAAGGTCGCCGGGGATTGGAAGATAGGGGCCGCAGCGTCCAACTTCGGCGGCAGGCTTAAATTAGGCTCGGGCAGCTTCGGCCTGCCGTTCATCCTGCGCGCCGGGATAGCCGCTAATTTGATAGAGGACCTTATGCTTTCGGCGGAAGCCGTAAAAGCGGGGAAGTCCGCCGCGGCCGCGGCCTTTGGCGCGGAGGCGCGGGTGCTGGCCGGGCCTAGGCAATATTTCGTTTTCAGGGCCGGCTATAAGACAGGGCGCAGCCGCTATGCCGGCACCGGCTTTACTGCCGGAGTAGGGCTTATCAACAGGGAGCTCAGCGTGGATTACGCCTACGCGCCTTACGGCGAGCTGGGCGACGCCCACAGGGTTACGGTATCGCTTAAATTCGGGAAGCGGCGGCCCGCTGCCCCCGTGAAACATCCGGGGCTTCCGCCGGCGCGCGTCAACAGAAAAGAGAGACAGTCCCCGCGACCGGAGACACCTTCGGAGGCCGAAAAGAAAAAGAAAGATAAAAAGGCGGCCGGCGAAGTGTATTTTATGTGGTAGCTTTTTCGCCGCCGGGCATCTGTCTGGTTCCGTTAAGGAATTCAAGCCAGACAGCGGCGGTTTTAGGGAGGTCGAAGTCCGCCGCCCTTCCCAGGCCGGCCCCGGCGTAGCTCCTGAGGGCCGCCGGGGCCGCCAGCATTTCCGACAGTTTTTCCGCCCAGACCTTTTCCTCCGGCTCCGGCGGCGCGCCGGCAGGCGGCCTTGTCCCTGAAAGAACGGGCATAAGCAGGCCGTAAGCGGCGTGCTCGGGAGTCAGGGCGCGGCCTGGATTTGCGGAGGAGGAAAGTATCTCCCTGGGCCCGGAGGCGCAGTCGGCGGACACGACCGGCGTGCCGCAGGCCATCGCTTCGAGCAGCGCGTTGGGGAACCCTTCCCAGAGCGAGGTGAACGCGAAGAGGCTGGCTTTTGAAATAAACCGGTACGGGTTCTCCCGGAAGCCGGCGAAATAAACGTCGGCGTCGGGCGGCGGCGCGCCCGGGCCGGAGAAGGTCTTGAAGCCGAGCGAAACCGAAAGGGCGCGCAGGTAGCCCTCCAATTCCCCTTCTCCCAGGATCACCAGCGCGGCTCCCGGAAGGTTCTTTTTCAATTCTCTGAAGATCCGCAGCAGGTGCCAGTGGCCCTTTGCGGCCGTCAGCCTGCCCCCGGCGGCGATGACCTGCCTCTCAAAGACGGCGGGCCAGCCGGGGGGCAGCCCGGCCGCCGCCAGCACGGAGATGCCGGGAACGTCGCAGCCGTTGTGTATCACGGTTATCTTCCGCGCAGGTACGCCGAAGTTGTCGGACAAGTCGGTCTTTACTCCCTCGGAGTTGGCTACTATCCGCGCCGCCGCCGGATAATTGCGCCTGATAAGCGGCCGCATCAGTACGCCGCGCAGGCCGGAGAATTCTCCGGAGGGGCTGGTGCGCTCGCAGATCACCGCCTTATGCCCGCTCAGTTCCGCGGCCTGTACGTTAACTATGTTAGCCCGCTCCATGAAGGACAGCACGGTGTCGCCGGGCCCGGTCAGGGCGGCCAGGCGGCGCGCGTAAAAGGGGATAAAGGCGGTTTTATACAGCGAGCTGGTGGAGGAGCGGTGTCCCGAAAGAACTTTTACAACCGCGGCGTCTGCGGGCCGGGAAATTTCATTTTCAAGCAGTATAAGCGCGTCGTGGGGAAGCAGGCGCGCCAGCGCGGCGAACTGCTTTTCCGCCCCGCCGCGGAACAGGGAATTTATCAGAAGCTTCAGGCCCATTAGGCAATTCTAGAATATTTAAGGCCGCCGCGCTTCCGCGAGAATTATCCAATGCAGGATGAGCC
>JAJZVJ010000305.1 GCA_021845705.1 bacterium | reverse complement strand
ATCTCCCGGCGGCATTGGTCTGCCTTCTGTCCGCCGTCGCGGCCGCAGGGCCGGCCTATGAGCCGCTGCCGGAGGACCTGCGCCTGTTGTCCAAGAAAGGAATAGACGCCATCTACGCCGTGGATATTCCCGAGGCCGAAAAGAACTTTAAACTGGCCCTGGAGAAATATCCGGACCATCCGTTCCCGCATTTCGGGATCGCCATGGCGAAATGGGCGAACCTGGAATACCTGGAGGAAGAATCCGACCCCGCGCTGGACAAAGAATACGCGCAGCTTACGGACAACGCCATAGACACAGGCAGGAAATGGATAGACAAGCATCCGGGGGACGCCAACGCCTACCTGGCGCTGGGGGGCATGTACGGTCTGCGCGCCCGGCTGGCCATGCTGCAGCATCGCTGGATCAAGGCCTATTTTGAAGGCAAAAAGGCCATTTCCAATACCAGGAAAGCCGTTAAGATAAACCCCGGGCTGTATGACGCCTACCTCGGCCTCGGGCTTTACGAATATTATGCCGGGACTCTTCCTGGAGCGATAAAATTCTTCGCCAGCCTGGTAATGCGCGGCGACGTTCATAAAGGGATAGAGTATCTGACCTTGTGCAAAGATAAGGGTTATTTCAACGCCTTCGCGGCGAAGCTCCTGCTTATAGAGATATACACGCAGCATGGCGGCAAATACGCCGACACCGCGCTTGCTTTGAAATGGGCCCGCGAGCTGCGCGCCGCTTATCCCCAGCGGCCGCAGATGCATTTTATCGAGATAGTCTCCCTTTACGAAGACAAGAAATACGACGAGTCCCTTAGGGAAACGCTGGAGTATCTGCAGGATATTCACGACCAGAAGCCGGGCTACAGGAAATCCTTCCTTCCCCGCGTCTTTACTACGCTGGGGGACATCTGTCTTGCCGAAAAGAATTACGACAAGGCCGCGGAGTATTTCTCTAACGCGGCCGCCACCCTTAAAGAGGACCCGGCCGGGCACCCGGCCCGCTGGGCCGTGTGGGGCCTCGCGGAACTGGGCAATGCTTACGACCTGAAAGGGATGCGCCCCGAGGCGCTTGAGATCTACCGGGAAGCCCGCTCTTATAAGGACGAGTGGGGGCTTGCGGAGTCCATAGAGCGCTTCATGAAAAAACCTTTTTCCGAAGACGAGCTCCCGGTATCGATACCGCCGCCGTAACGGTTCGCCGCCGGGCGGATACCGCAGCTGCCGCCAGAGGAGAAAGAGGCCGATTGGAACGTTTCTGATCTACAGGAGCTTATATGGGAGACAACGACAGGCTGGTATATTCGACCGGACCCGAGGGGAAAGTGAACTGTCCCAACTGCGGCAAGACTCCCTGCGCCTGCCCGGAGGGGCTGGCGGGAGAGCTCAGGAAAAGGACGCAGACGGAACCGGTGAGGGTTTCCTTCCGCAGGACCGGTAAAGGCAGCGGCCTGACCCTGGTGGAGAAGCTGCCCATGCACCCGGCGGGGAAGGAAGAGCTGCTGAGGAAATTCAAGAAGCGGCTTGGCGTGGGCGGAACGCTCAAGGACGGCGTTCTGGAAGTGCAGGGGGACCGCCGGGATCATATAAAGGCGGAGCTGGAAGCCGCCGGGTACAAGGTAAGGCTTATCGGCTGAGGACGGGATGGATATCGGTAAGTCGTTCAGGCGCGGCGCCGCTTTCCGCGCTATTTTTTACGGCCGAGTATGCGCAGTATCCTCAGGAAGAGGTTTATGATATCCATGTAGAGCGCGGCGGCGCTGTCCACGGCGTTATCCAGCGTCTTCGGGATATTGTTGGCCCTGCCCCAGTCATAGCCAACGTAACCGCAGAAGATAGCGGCCACTATCCAGTCCGTGACGCCGCTCTGCGCGTGAAAAACGTATAGCTGCACCAGCTCTACGACTATCATGATAAGCAGCGACATGGTAAGCGCGAAGTGGATGCGCTTGAAGAACTCCGGGAACAGCATCCCCATCCCCATCATGCCCAGCGTGACCATGGCCGTAACGCGCACCGCCTCAAGCACCAGCGAGGGGTTGTAGCGGCCCACTACGACGTTGATGATAAAGCCGAACGGGACCACCACTAAGTTATACCCGATGAAGCTTACCAGCGGGTTGGGGGATTTGTTGAACAGGTAAATCCCAAAAAAACATGAAGCGAAATAGCCGAGCAAAAACAGCCTTATATCCACGCCCGCTATAGAGGCCGGGGAGATGTTCTTAACCATCCACCAGTTAACACCGAAGCCCCAGCAGAGCACCGCGCCTATGGCGGCATTATAGAGCGACGGGGAAAGTTCCGGGGCGTCAATTTCAGTTCTGTCGAATACTGTGTTTTCTTCCATAGTTCCTCTTATTATGCGGGCTGCCAGTACCATTCTATCTGCACCGGGCTCGGGGCGCCGTCATTCGTGTTGTCTGCGCCGCCCTGGCCCATGCGCGGCAGTATATCCAGCAGCTTCCAGTTTTCGTCCTGGCGCCCGAACACCCAATATTCCGTAAAAGGCTCCGGGGCCGCGTCGCTGTGCAGTACCTTGCCGTTGCGCAGCATGGAGCGCAGGGCGGTGGCCATTATCCTGGCCGTAAATTCGTCCAGGTGCAGGTCGTTCTTCGCCGCCGGGCTGGCCAGCACTATTTCGGCCCTGCGGGCGAACAGGCTGCGGAATTCAAAATCCAGGCCTTCCGTCTTCCTTTCGTCCATTATTCTTTTAAGCCGGGCCAGCGCTTCGGCGGACACGAATTCCTTGTTCAGCTGGGAGCTGTCGTTCTTTCCCCAGGCTCCGTAAACGTTCTCAAAGGCCAGAGTGGCGGCTATCTCCATCTTCTGCCTGTCCCAATAATCGTTCGGGGCGGGCGCCGCGGTCCGGCGCGCGGCCGCGACCGGCAGCGCCCCCGGAATATAGGCGCCTGCGCCTGCGGCAATAGCGGCGGCCTTGGGCAGGTCTGCGGCGCTTTGCGGGCTGTCCGGCAGGTTCGGGGCGTTAAATATCTCCAGTTCGCCTGCCTGGTCTATGCGCCCGAGAGCCCACTTCCCGTTAAGCTGGTAGAAAGTCCAGAACTCCTCGAAGACGGACGGTTCGACCTGCGGCGGGGGGGCCAGCGGGTCCGCGAGGTCGCTTATAGTGTAATCCCGCGCGGAGGCCTTTATCAGCGCGGTGAATGAGCGGCCTTCCTTTTCCCGCGGGCAGCGCACGTGGACGAAATCCACGCCGAGTATCTTGAGGTCGTCGAGCATGTTCACTTCGCCCAGTCGCTTCATGCTGTCTATCTTGGCCGTGTGGCCGGCAAGGATATTGGGCATCATTATGTCGCCGACCGTGCTGTAATCCCGGGCCTGCCAGGCGAGCTGTACCCTGGTGAAGACGGTCCTTACCAGGCCGTCCAGCTGCCGCGGGTCGAAGTCGCTGTCCCGCCGGGAGAGGCTTTTCATTATAGCCAGCGTGGCCGCTGCCCTGGGGGCTACTACTGAATTATCAAGTATCCTGTTGCTTGCGGGCTTCTTCCCGCCGCCCGTGATGGCGTTCTCGGTGAACATAGAGATGCCTTTTATCAGGAAAAATGTGAGCAGTATGGCCAGGCTGAAATAGTCTAAATAATGTCTTCTGCCGCCGTAGTAATAGTTGTTCCCGTAATAGCCGTAATAGTTGTAACCGCCGTAACCGCCGGAAAATCCCCCGGAGAAACCGCCGCCCTTATTGTGCACTATGAAACCGTCGGCTATGAAAGTGTGCGGGGTGCCCACCTCCAGGTTGTAAACTATGGCGACGCCGCCGGGCTTTATGGAGCTTATCCTGGCCCAGCGGCGGCGTCCTTCTATCAGCACTGCCACTTCCATGCCCTTTTTAAGCTTGCGGACCTCCCTGAAGCCGTCAGGGGTGAGCAGCGGGTGTTCGGAGGTGGCGGTAAGCCTGCCTTTAAGATCGG
>JAJZVJ010000304.1 GCA_021845705.1 bacterium | reverse complement strand
TCTGGCCGTCGCCGCTGCCGGTCCCGATACCGCGCAGGATGAAGAATTTGGGATATTTGCCCTTGAAGACCGGGCGTATGCTGAAAAGGGTGGAGCGCAGCGAACCGGCCCCGAGAGCCGAGGCTATCGGGCCCGCGCCCGCGATTTCCACGGAGCCGGCGGTGCCCTCGAACCTTATGCTCTTTATCTTTCCCTGGGAGTCGCGGGCCAGCGGAATTATGGCGCGCAGGTAGCCTATTTTCGCCGAACGGTTGAGCCTGGCCTCTATCCAGCGCGGCTCCAGGAGCAGGGTCCAGTAAACGTCGGAACTGACGGTCTTGTCCTCGGAGAGGCAGAGCAGGCCGTCGGGCGGGCCTTTGAGAGTGTACGCGTAAAAATTAAAGGGGGTCATGCGCGGGAGCGGGCGGCCCCCGTCGCTGACTCCGGAGCTCGTAAAACCGCCGCAGGCCCTGTGCAGGTCCGCCGGGGCCGGCCCGGACCCGTCCGTCAGGGTTTCCCCCCGCGTATCGGCGGCGGCCTTGGCCGAGATCTCGCTTTCCGACTGCAGGCCCGCGAAAGCAAGGCAGTGCTCCGAATCGCACAGATTATATTCGCGGCTTTCGTGAGAGGGCAGCTTCGCAAGGCGGGCGAGGCGCGTGCGCACGGTGACGGCCATGGCCTTAAGCTGTTCCGGCAGCCTGGACCCGTCAGCCAGCTGGGACGTGATCGGGCTGACCAGGTTCTCGAGCGAGGTCTCGTTTATGAGCCAGAACCCTTTTTCCCTTACAAGGGCCAGCAGCTCGCCGGAAATTTCCTTGTCCCCGCGGTTCACCCCGTGCGCGTCCTGAAGCTGGGGGTTCTTGATGAGGATGACGCCGCCAGGGACCTTCGGGACTATGCGCACGCTGTTGGTGGTCGTGTGCGCCGTAGAGCCCATGCTGTCCCGGATCTCGTAGACCCGGTTCATTTCGTCGTACGAGACCGTCCACTGCATCCCGCTCCTTCCCGTGGAGATCTTCCCGAGGCGGGTATCTATCAGGTCAAAATCCGTCGCGGCTATGAAGCTGAAGCTCTTTACGAGCGAGGGTACGCCGCTTTTGTCGGCGTAAAGCCCGACCTTGACCTTCGGGCCGTTAACGGCCGGCATCGGGTCCTTGTGCGCGGGCCAGGCCATGCGGGCCCAGTACAGGAGGTTATCCAGGGTCCCCGTGACGTATTTGCGCAGTTTTTTCTCCTTCCCGGCGAAGAAACTGTCCTCCGGGTCCATGTCCGTAAGCGTGTAATAGGTCTGCCAGGCCGGCACGCTGAAGCCCGAATCCTCGTAAAGGCGCGCCATGTCTATCTCGGCCTGTATATTTCTCGGGTCGTAGTTGAGGGCGTCCTTGATGAAATTAACCGCGTAGGGGCGCTTTTTCAGGCGTTCGAAATTCGCGCTGATAAGCTCCGTCGCCGGGGACAGGAGATAGGGGTAGCGGCTGTAAACGGAGCGGAGGCCGTCAATGGCGGCGGCGGGTCCCGCCAGTTCCGCCTCGGCTATGGCCATGGCGAAGCGCGCCTGGCTTGCCAGGTCCTGGTCGGCGGTCAGCGTCAGGGCCTTTTCAAAAGCGGCGCGCGCGTCCTCGTACTCTTCGAGGCCCAGGTAGTTCCAGCCCTCCTCGAAATAGATATAGAAATCCTCCGGGCTGAGTATTTCGCCTTTTTTAAGGTAAGACAGGGCTTCCCCGTTCTTTCCGGCCTCGGCCAGCAGGACCGCCAGGTCGCGCAGCGCGGCGGAATTCAGCTCCTGGTCGGAAGAACGGTATACCACGTATTTCAGCGCGCCGGCCGCGTCCTCCGGCCTGCCGTCCAGCCACTGGGCGGAGGCGTCCGAATACATTTTAGCGAGGTTCTCCTCCGCCCGCGCGGGGCAGACCGTAAAAAGGAGGGCCATGCAGAACAGCCGGGATTTTGCAGTTAGCATAGAGACAAATTTAGCAATTATCGCGGATAAAAGGGAAGTATTCCGGCCTGAACATAAGGAAAACATTTTGAAAATATTCCGTGTTTATGTATAATAAATAGCGACGGGCCATTAGCTCAACGGTAGAGCAGACGCCTCTTAAGCGTAAGGTTACAGGTTCGAATCCCGTATGGCCCATCTTGATTTTACGGCTGAGTAATGAGTAACGCAGGAGAGTAAAAGGGCGGCCGTCCGATGCGCGCAGCGCTTGAGACGGCACTGGCATAGCCTTGAAGGCGAAGCCTCCCCGGTTTATTCAACGCTCTTACTCGTTACTCATTTTTTTTTGGGCCGCGCCGCCGGCTTAACGTTCTCAGAGGTCGGGATGGCGGAATCGGCAGACGCGCATGGCTTAGGACCATGTGGGGTAATTCCCGTCGGGGTTCAAGTCCCCGTCCCGACAATACCGAGGCAGCCGCGGCCGGGTGCCGCCCGAATTTAAACGACATCGCGGAGGAAACATGAACATTGCACTAAGCTTCGGGGACAAGATAAAGAAAGTAAAGCAGGAGGGCTGCGTTCACGTCTTCGGCGTTAACCTGGACTCCAAGTCGCTCGCGGAGGCTTCCCAGGCCGCGCTCGTCAGGCTGCAGAGCGTGGTGAGCCTTCCGGGCTTCCGCGTGGGCAAGGTACCCCTGGCCATGATCAGCGAGCAGTTCCCTTCCATGGTAAAGGACGAGGTGCTCGACATCGCCGCCAAATCATCGCTGCCGGAAATAGTTAAAGCCTCCCAGCTCAACCCCGTGGTGGCCCCCCTCCTGAAGAACGTGAGCTACGAGCCTTCCAAGTCCCTTTATTTCGAGCTCCAGTTCGAATGTTCACCGTCCATCGAGCCGAAAGGCTACGAGAAGATACCCGCCGTACGCAAGGAGCACAAGATAACGGACGCCGAGGTGGGAAAATATATCACGCAGGTGCGCGAATATAACGCTTACCTTAAGCCCGCCGCCGAGGGCGAGGCCGCCTCTAAGAACCACTTCGTGATAGTCGATTACGACACTTTCGAGAACGGCGTCCCCGTCCCCGACGGCGCCGTGAAGGGCGAGATCGTGGACCTTTCCAGCCCCCAGACCATAGCCGGCCTGGCCGACGCCGTGGTCGGCGCGAAAAAAGGCGAGAGCCGCGAGTTCGACGCCCCCTTCGGCGACAAGAAGATGCATTTCAAGGTTACGGTCGGCGAAATAAAGCTGAAAGTCGTTCCCGAGCTGGATGAGAACTTCCTTAAGGAAGCCGGCGTGAAGACGGTGGAAGAGCTTAACGCCAACGTCAGGAAGCTCCTGGAGCAGGGCGCCGCCGAGAAAACGGAGAAGGACGTGCTGAGCCAGCTCGAGGAAGCCCTCATCAAGAACAACCCGCTGGCCCTCCCCCCCACGCTGGTCAAGGAAGAGACGGAGGAACTGCTTGAACTCTTTAAGAAGCGGGCCCCGGCCGAGCAGCACCTGCCGGACGAATCCATGCTTGAAAGGCTCAGGCCGGTCGCGGAAAGGAACCTTTCCCTTACCTATATATTGCATCATATAGCCAGGAAGGAAAATATCCAGGCTACCGACGCCGAACTGGACGCCGAACTGGAAAAGGTCATGGCGCGCCTTAACACGGACGAGGAGAAGGCCCGCGGCAGGGAACTTTTCGAGAAGCGCAAAGAATACGTCAGGGCCTCCATGGTGGAAAACAAGACCATGACCCTTGTTAAGGAAAAGGCCGTAGTAAAGGTTGAGCAGGTGTAGCTGCGGGTTGCTGCTTATCAGGAGGAACAATGATAATACCGACAATTCTTGAAAAATGGAACCAGGGCTCGATGGTGTCTTATGACATCTTTTCGCGCCTGCTGAAAGACCGGATCATCTTTTTCGGAGACCCGGAAGGGGCCGTATCCACCGCCTCCGCCAATACCGTTATAGCCCAGCTGCTTTATCTTGACGCCGAGGATCCCGAACAAGGGCTCAATCTCTACCCCCC
>JAJZVJ010000303.1 GCA_021845705.1 bacterium | reverse complement strand
TGTAGGTTTGCCCACCGCGCTTACGCCCAGCAGGGCGTCCAGCAAAATGTCCGCGGCCGCAAATTCCGCGGCGAGGGGATCCAGGTCCCCTTTTTCGGTCATCAGCACCGGCACGCCGGCGGCTTTCGCGGCTTCTATATTTTTAACCACCAGCTCGCCGTACCCGGTCTCCTTCGGCGGGAGTATAAAAACTTTTACTCCCGCGCCGGCCTGTTTTAAATAGCGGGCCGCCACAAGACCGTCCCCGCCGTTGTTCCCCTTGCCGCAACAGACCACCGCCTTAAGCTGTACCGGCTGTTTTGCAAGCTCGGCCGCTGAAAACTCAAGCGCCGCACCGGCCACGGCGCGGCCGGCGTTCTCCATAAGTTCGCCGGAAGGGATACCGTACTCGCGGGTGGCCTTCATATCCAGGAACTTCATCTTTTCGGCGGTCACCACCGGGAAACCGCCGAATTCTTTTACCTGCGGTATTTTAGACATAAGGACTTTTACCGATAACCTCCCGCGGCTCAGACCACCAGCCAGACCAGCCAGGCAACGGCGTAGACGGAAACCGCAAAGAACACCGCGCCGAGCCCGGCGTAAGGCAGGCAGATGGAAAGCAGCGCCTTGTTCGCGGAAACGGGGTAAAGCCTGCGCACCAGCCTCACCCGCGCGTATACCACGGCCAGCAGGCAGAGGCAGAACCAGAGGAAGCCGTTCAGCACCTGCAGCTTTGCGAAGAAAGCCAGCGGCACCAGCAGGGCCAGCAGGAAATCCGAGCAGCCGAAGGCGAGGAAAAGCCGCGAGGCGCGGCCTTTGGCCCCGGTAAGGTCCATGAACAGGTGTATGGACGAAGCGAAGAAGAAATTAGCCGCCAGGAGCAGGATGAATACCACGGAAAAAGACATTATTCCCGGCGGTACCGCCGAAAACATCCGCAGGAACGCGAAGAACCCGAGCGTGCCGGCGAAGTAGCCCAGCATGCCTGTACGCCCCAGGCCCTCCGGCCCGGCCTCTGCGGCCAGGGTTTCCGGCCTTTCTATAACCGTTTCCAAAGCAGAAAAAATATTCATATTTCTCCCTAATACCTCGTTCACGCTCCGTGCGGACAACGGCGGACGCGGACACGTTCCCGGTTGCGCCGTATGCCTGGAACTTATTTCCCCGTCCAGCGGTACTCCAGGCTGGGCGCTATATCGAAGGTCTCGGTCACGGACTTCGTTCCCAGCAGCGAGAGTTTGCTGTCCACGAGCGACATAAGGTTCTCGAAGGGGTCGGTATCGCTGACCACCCTCGGGTTCTTGCCCAGGCCGCCCATCTCGCCCGCCTGGTCGATGGCGTCCTGCAGGTCGCCGAGGCTGTCCACCAGGCCGACGTCCTTGCCCTGCCTGCCGGTAAAGATGCGCCCGTCGGCCAGCAGCTTCACTTTTTCCACAGGCATTTTCCTGCCCTGGGAAACGGCGGTAACGAACTGGTCGTAAGAGTCGTCTATCATGCCCTGCAGCAGCTTGTGCTCTTCCGGGGTCATCTCGCGCATGGCGGAGCCGATATCCTTGAACTTGCCGGATTTAATTACTTCGCTCCTGTAGCCGACTTTCTTCATGAGCCCTTCGAAGTTGCTCACGCTGAAGATAACGCCTATGGAGCCGGTTATGGTCCCGGGCTGGGCTACTATCTTGTCGCAGGCCGCGGCTACATAATAGCCGCCGCTGGCGGAAACTTCCCCGAAACGGGCGATGAAAGGCTTCTTCGTTTCGGCTTTGGCCTTCATGATGGCGGAATATATTTCCTGCACCGAGCCCACCGTGCCGCCGGGAGAGTTTATATCCAGCACTATCGCCTTAATTTCTTTCCTGGCCGCCATGGTGCTGATGCGCTTGGCTATCTGCTGGCTGCCGCGGTCCCAGGAGCGGGAAGAGCTGCCCTGGGAGATGGCGCCGTAAAGCGGGATCACGGCGACCGCGTCCTTCTTGCTTTTGGCTAGCCCGGTCAGTTTGGAAAGGTCCAGGTCCTTCGGCTTTGTTTTCCTGGCGGCGTCGGCCCTGTTTATGACCGAAAAAGCCGCTATAAGGGAAAGCGCGTAAAGCCCCGCTATTATCTTGAGCCAGAGCGCAGTGCCCGGCCTGGCCGGGGCCGGCCGCGGCGCCGGCTTCGGCTGCTCTTCAGGATTTACCGCTCCGCTGTTGTTTTGCTCTTCCATTTAGTCCTCCAGACTTGAATACTACAAATTTCCCGCGTCAACCACCCTGTTCCTGCCGCCTTCTTTGGCGGCGTAAAGCGCCGCGTCCGCTCTGCCCACAAGCTCCTCCGGGGCGCCGCCGTCGCGCGGGAAATGCGCTATACCGATGGAGACCGTGAGGCGTACCTTTTCAAGGCCCTGCGAGAATACCTCCGCCTCCATGCGCGCCCTGATGGTCTCGGCCTTGCGCAGCACCCCGGCGGAATCCGCCCGCGGCAGCACTATGCCGAACTCCTCGCCGCCGTAGCGCCCCACGAAATCCGTCTCGTAAACCCCTTCTTTCAGCAGCTGCGCCACGCGCCGGAGCACGGCGTCCCCGAACTGGTGGCCGTAGTTGTCGTTGAGATGCTTGAAATGGTCTATATCGGCTATCATGAACCCCATGGTGGTCTTGAAAGCGGCGGCGCGGCGGATCTCCTCGCGGATCTTTTCGTCCAGCGCGCTGCGGCGCCAGAGCCCGGTAAGTCCGTCGGTAAGCGACAGCCATTCCACCTTGCGGAACAGTATGACGCGCTTAAGCGCGAACGAGAGCTCGTCAGCGAACCTGACCGCGGGATCCACGCCCTGCGTCCCGCCGCGCAGCGCTATAAGCCCGAGCGGCGAGCCGCCCGCGTATATCGGCGCCAGGACCAGGCCTGAAACGGCCAGGGCCGCCGCGGGAAACCCCCCCGCCTGCGCCAGCAGTTCCAAGTAGCCGGGAAGGGCCGGGCCCCTGCTCCCGTGGGCGAACAGCTCCATACGCCCGCCGTCCCGGGCATTGCCTTCTATATAGAGCGCGGCTTCTTCCGTCTCGAAATAATCGGCCAGATATTTGCCGAGCTGCTTTGCCGCCGCCTGCGGTTCCACCGTTTCCGAAAGCAGCTTAACGGCCGAATAGACCGCGAGCGACTTTTTCTCGCCGGCCGCATTAAGGGTGGTCTCCGTTTTTATCAAAGACAGCTCGGCCTGCAGCCTGGCCGCGCGCGCGAGCGCTTCCTCCAGGCCCGAGCGGTCCGGCACGGAACCGGCGCCGCCGTTAAGGAAAACGGAATGCGCCAGCGCGGCGGCGGTCCATAGCGCGAGGGCGGCATAAGGCGCGCCCGCCGATATCTCGCCGGCAAGCATGAAAGAGGCGGCCAGGAAAAGCGCCGTCCCGGCTGCAAGGCCGGCCCAGCGGTTGAACCTGCCTAAAAAATAGGAGAGCAGCGGGGAAGCCGCCGCGGCTGAGACCCAGACCTCCGGCGTGTTCATGAGGCCACCACCCTGTTGCGGCCCGCCTGCTTGGCGCGGTAAAGGCGTTCATCGGCCGCGCGCACCAGCTGCCCCGCGGCGGCGGCCTCGGCCGGGAACTCGGCCACGCCGAAACTGGCCGTAACGCGGGAGACCTTGCCGCCGAAATTAAAAGAGCGCGCCTCCAGGGCCAGGCGGATATTTTCCGCGGCGGCCGCGGCCTGGGACTTATCGGCGCCGGTTATCACCAGCGCGAACTCTTCGCCGCCGTAACGGGCCGCGAAATCTATCTCCCTCACCCCGCCTGAAACTGTTTCCGCCACGGCCTTAAGCACGGCGTCCCCGGCCTGGTGCCCGAAATTATCGTTGTAAGATTTGAAATGGTCGATATCCGCCATTATCACGGAGAAAGGGACCTTGGCGCGGGCGGAGCGCAGTATCTCCTCCTCCAGCCTGGACTGGAAGGCGCGGTGGGTATAAAGGCCGGTGAGGCCGTCTTTGAAGATCG
>JAJZVJ010000302.1 GCA_021845705.1 bacterium | reverse complement strand
CTGTCGCAGGCTACCGTCAGGCGCCTGTAGTCGGCATCGCTTACATTCCCCTTCCAGTTCCCGGTCAGCATGGCGAGCCCGGTTATGAGGCAGAAAATGAACGCCACGATAAAAGGCAGCAGTACGGTCCTGATCTTCAAAGAGCTCCGCCAGGGCCGCATCTCAAGCGCCCCGGGAGCGGGGCAGACATCAAGGCAGAGGGCGCAGGAGGTGCACTCGTCGGAGAATACAGAAACCGCTTTGTCCACCGTGATCCTCTGGGGACAGGCCGCCGTACAAAGCCCGCAATTCACGCAGGCTGCCGCGTCGCGTTTTATTTTAAGGGGGCCGGCCAGCGACACCAGGCCGAGCAGCGCGCCGTACGGGCAGAGATAGCGGCACCAGAAATACGGCACAAAATAGCTAAGCACGAAAAGCGAGCCGGTGATAAGCGCGGCCAGCAGCGACATGTGGGCAAAGAAATAATACATCCTGACGTCGGATATCAGGTTGTAATCCCCGTCAAGAAAAGCCCTTACGGCCGGCAGGTCCATGGCGAAGAAGATTATAAAGACGAAGAACGCGAGGATAAGGTACTTTACGGCGCCCAGCGAATAATCCAGCCAGGCCGGCGGGAGTTTAGAAGAGGGGGCGGCCTGTTTCCTGGCTTTATAAAGCAGTTCCGAAATGAACCCGAATGGGCAAAGCCAGCCGCAGAACGATTTACCGATCACGAACGAGACGGCTATTATAGCGAGCAGGATAAAAAGCCCGGAGGGGTGCGCGCGGTGCAGTTCCCCTGAAACCGCGTAAAGACGCAGGCTCATAAGCGAACTTATAGGAAGGAAGCCGTCCACCCCCGGCGGGCGCCTGGAAAGTTCCCCGCCGCCCAACACGGAGGAGACGAAACCGCGGAATTCGAGACCGATAGAAACTATCAGGGCCAGAAAGAGCAGCTGCAGCGCCAGGCGCAGTTTCTGCGCGGCCGTTTCCCGCAGCGGCAGCGCCGGCCGCGATAGTTTAAGACAGAAGTCCTTGATAGTGTTCAGCCGCATACGTTAAGTTTCCCGGGGCTCGTGCGGCACGCCGGCCGCGTGCCAGGCGGTAAAATGGAACTCCGCCTCCGGATATTTGTAAAATAGGGACAGATGACATTAAAAGAACTGATGCTGACGGTCTTCCTGCTTAACCTGCCTTTCGGCCACATGAGAAGCAAAGCCGTCCCTTACTCCAGGAAGTGGATGCTGGCCGTCCATCTCCCGGTGCCTTTCGTAATTATTTTAAGGATCTTCTCCGGCTTTACCATGCGCGTGATACCGCTTATGATACTGGCCGACATTGCCGGCCAGCTGGTGGGCGGCAAACTAGGGAAGATCAGGCCTCGCTGAGCCCGGCTTCCGGGCGCGCGCACTCCCGGGGCCCGGCGGCCCCGGGCAGATACCGCCTGTCAGCCTATAACCTCTTCCGGCTTGAACCAGATCTTTATCTCCCGCTCGGCTTCCTCTACGTTGCCTGAAGCGTGAACGACGTTCTCGAAATTGCCCTGCGCTATACGGCCGAACGAGCCGCGTATGGTGCCCGGGGCGGCCTGCTCCGGGTTAGTGGCCCCCACTACGGCCCTGATGCCTTTTACAGCGTTCTCGCCCTTATAGACCATAGCAAGCACGCGGCGGCCGGAAACGCCATGGAAGTCCCCTTTAATGAACTGGATAAGGTTGGGGAAGAAAGGCATATCCTTCAGAAGAGCGTAATGCTCGCGCGCCAGCTCTTCCGTAACCGAAACTATTTTCGCCGCCACCATATCGAACCCGGCAAGTTCCAGCCTGTCTATCGCCAGCCCGGACAGGCGGCGCTTCATGCCGTCGGGTTTTATCAAGATAAGAGTTTTTTCAATAGCCACGGTGATGCCTCCAAACTAAATATTTGTTCTATTCTACCTTTTTGCGGACGCCGCACAAAGCGCGGCGCGCCCCGTGTCGCGCCCCGCCCGCCGGATCCTGGCTTTTCTTGCCGGCGGGCGGACGGCTTAGCCTCATTACATGCGCACTCCGCGCATTAAGTATTGTAAAATCAGTTAATGTCAGTCCTTAAGCTCCTGCCGCTCGCGCTCTTGTTTTTCACCGTTCCGTCCTCAGCGGGGACGCTGACCCTGGACGAAGCGGAAAAGGCCATGCTCGCCTCCAACCCGCAGGCCGCGGCCGCCAGGCTCGACCTGGAAGCTTCCAAGGCGAGGTTCACCGCTGCCCGCGCCGGTTTTTACCCGGCTTTCTCCGCCGTCGCCTCTTATTCCCGCTCCGGTACCCGGGGGATCCCGGCCGGGGACGCCTACTCGTACGGGGTAAACGGCACGCAGTCTCTTTTTTCCCCCTCTTTGCCGGCCGCGGTGCGCACGGCGAAAGCCGCGGTGCGCACGGCCGAGGCGGCCTACGACCGCGAAGCCTCGGGCCTGCGCTACCAGCTGAAATCCTCCTTCGCGGATATAATCAACGCCCGGGAGACGATAAGCCTTTCCGAAGAGACCCTGAAGCGCCGCGCCGAGAACCTTGACCTGATACGCCTGAAATACCAGGCGGGCAGGGAGAACAAGGCCGCGCTGCTGGAAACCGAGGCCGCGCTGAAAACCTCGGAGTGGGAACACGAGAAATACAAAACGAACCTGCGCCTGCTGGAGCGCAAGCTGAACCGCCTGCTGGGCCGGCCGGCCCTTTCCCCCGTACCGGACCTGCGGCTGCCGGCGCCGCCGGAGCCTCCGGAGGACCTGGCCTCGTTCTCCCCCGTCCTGGAAAACCATTATTCGCTGCGTTCGGCGCGGGCGGCCCTGGAGTCCGCCGGCTACTCAGTGGACAGCGCCAAGGGCGCCAGGCTGCCGCAAGCCGCCGCCACCGGCAGCTACGCCTGGAACGGCACGGCCTGGCCGTACTCCCTCAACACCTGGTCCCTGGGCGCCAGCCTTTCTCTCCCGCTTTTCTCCGGCGGGAGGCTTTCCTCGGACCTGTCCGCCGCCGAAAGCGCGAAGCTCTCGGCCGGGGCCGCGCTGAAGAACGCCTCCGACGAGGTTTACCTGAACGCGGAGGACGCCTTTCTTTCCTGGCGGGAGGCCCGCTCCTACATGGACGTGGCAAAGAGTTCGCTGGACGCGGCCGAAGCCCGCGCCTGGCTGGTGCGCAAGCAGTATCTCGCGGGCCAGACCTCTTATTTCGAGTGGCGCAACGTGGAAGAGCAGTTCATAAGCTGGCAGAACCAGTACCTGGCCGCCGGGCGGGCGCTTGAGGTAAGCCACGCGGCATTTATCCAGGCTATCGGAGAATAAACACAATGAAGCGACCCTTTTATAAGACCAAGAAATTCATTATTCCCCTTGTTTCCGTACTTCTCATCGGCGCAGGCTGGTTCCTTGTGCGCCGGGCCAGGGCAAAAAAAGAAGCGTTGAGGATAGCCGAGCTGTCGCCGGTAAAACCCGCGCGCGGCGTACTTGTGATAAAAACACAGGCCACCGGGAACGTGGAACCCGAGAACCGCGTCCTGGTAACTCCCTCGGTCTCCGGCCGCGCCGAACAGGTTCTTTTCACCGAGGGGGAGGAAGTAAAGAAAGGCCAGGTCCTGGCCTGGGTAAGCGCCAGCGAGCGCACCGCCCTCCTGGATTCCCTTAACATCGAAGGCTCCACTCCGGAAGAGAAAAAGCGTGTGGAGGAGGCCTATAACCTCACCCCCGTGGTAGCCCCCATCGACGGTATGGTGGTCAAACGCGCGGTAGAACCCGGCCAGTCGGTAAGCGCGGCAAAGGAACTGGCCGTGATCTCCGACCGGCTTATAGTCAAGACCAACGTGGACGAGACAGACATCGGCACGGTCAAAGAGGGGCAGAAAGCGGATTTTTACCTGGACGCCTTCCCCAAGGACAAGCATGAGGGCCGCGTACTGGCCATCTCGCATGAATCGTCCATGAAGGACGGGGTCATAGTTTACGAGGTGAAGATCCTGAGA
>JAJZVJ010000301.1 GCA_021845705.1 bacterium | reverse complement strand
CGGAGCGGGACTGCTTATTTTCAAGGCGATGACAGGAAGGGGCCTATTTGCGGCCCCGCAGGATCTCCGGCAGGCTGACCAGAAAATCCCTGAACGGCCAGACCTCCATCCCGCCGTAATATTCCCGGCGGGACGCGCCGCAGGCGAGATAGCATTTCGCCTGCGGATAATCCTTCCGGAACGATTTCAGGCCGCCAGGCTAATCGTGTATAATATTTTCATATTATGAAGAACAAAAAACGGCCGGTTATCAGCGGAATTACAGCCGCGGCTGATGGGCTGCAAACCCAAAAGGCCGGGCTTGACCCGTTTTGCGTCGAAAAAAACCTTCATTCCTGGGCGTCATCGCGCGTCATTGCGAAGGCGCGGGATTATTACCGGAAAGGGAACGTGATTTCGCTTGAATCGTATGAAGACAACAGAATTGTGGCGCAAGTCGCCGGGACAACGGAGAGCCCCTACCGCGTAGAGATACGGTTTGATAAATGGGGAATGCCCGTTTCAAAATGCACCTGCCCGTTTGACTGGGAGCCTTTATGCAAACACGCGGCGGCCGCGCTGCTCGCCTGGCAGCGGGAGGAAACGGGCTCTGAGCCGGCGCCCATACCCGCTGGGGAAACCCGGCCGGACCCCGGCTCCAGGGAAAAATATCTCGGCGAACTCGCTGAAATTGAAAGGGAAGAACGGAGAGCGCGGTGCGGGGAACAGGGCATACGCATTCTCCGGAAACCGGCTAACGGGCCCCTGGGCGCCTATCTTGTGTCCTCCGCTGAAATATCTCCCGGCAGCAAACCCTATCAGGTCACCATCCGGGATGCGGAATTCGCCCATGCCACGTGCGGCTGCCTTGATTTCCTGAAAAACGAGCTTGGAACCTGCAAGCACATTGAAAAAGTGAAGCGCCTTTTCCGGAAACCCGCCGCGGCGCGCGGGCTTCTTGCCGCCGAACGGCGGGCGCGGACCATCTCGGTCTATCACATGCCGCGGGAATCGCACAAAAAGCTGTATTCCCCGGCGGAGGAAATACGGTTTTATGTTCCCCCTGATCCCCGCGCAATGGCGGCCGAAGAGATTAAAAACGCCGTTGATCCGCTCGGGTATCTGCTCAGCGGGACGGATCCGGTAGCGCGGCGGTTATCTTTTGAAAAACTGGCCGCAAAACTCCGCGCGCGGGGGTTCAGGGTCGACGTGGCGCCCGAGGTCAGGGAGCTTCTCCAGTCCGGGGCGGAGGCCTTCAAATGGGAACGGCGTATGGACGAAATTGCCGCTTCCCCCGAAACCTGCCGCGAATGGCGGAACTCGGCCGGCGCGGCGAAAATACCGCTCCACCCGTACCAGAAAGACGGGATACTGTATGCCGTGAAAAAGCGCCGCGCGTTTATCGGCGACGATATGGGCCTGGGCAAGACGGTGCAGGCCATCTGCGCCGCGCTTTTCCTTAAGGAGCTGGGGGAAATCCGCCGCGCCGTTGTCATCGCGCCGGCTTCCCTGAAATTCCAGTGGAAACGGGAGATCGAGAAGGTCTGCCGGGAGTCCGCCGCCGTTGTTTCCGGCTCCGCCGGGGAGCGTGCTGAACTTTACAAAACCAGCCGGGAATTTTTTCTTATTCTCAACTATGAACTTCTGTACCGGGACCTGGAGGCGGTGCGCGCGCTCAAGGCCGATCTCATAATTCTCGACGAGGCCCAGAGAATCAAGAACTGGGAGACGAAAATAGCCAGGAACGTAAAGAAACTCCAAAGCCCGTTCTGCCTGGTGCTGACCGGCACGCCGCTCCAGAACCGGCTGCAGGAGCTGCACTCGATCTCGGAATCCCTCCATCCGCGCGCGCTCGGGCCCGCCTGGAAACTCCTTCCCACCTACGCGGAACTGGACGAAAACGACAGGATTTCCGGCTACACCAATCTGGAGCAGCTGCGCGCGAGAATGAGCAGCTTCCTCATCCGCCGCACGCGGGCGGCCGTGCTGCCGCAGCTCCCCGGACGCACGGATAACAATTACTGGACCGCCCTCACTCCCCGGCAGGGCGAGGTCCATAGCGAGCTTTCGTCGCAGGTGGTGGCGCTGCTGCGCAAGCTGGAAAAATTCGGCCGCCTGGCCAAAGAAGATCTCGACAGGCTGATGATGCTGCTGACGTGCATGCGTATAGTCTCGAACGCCTTCGGCCAGTACGACTGGAAAACGATCGAGCTTGAGGTGCTGACCGCCGGACGGGCATCACCCGCTCTCAGGAAGAAAATAGGCTCGCCCAAGCTGGAGGAGTTTGAGCGGGTCCTCTCCGACCTGCTGGCCGACCCGGCGCGGAAAGTGGTGATCTTCAGCCAGTGGGAGCGGATGCTCCGCCTTGCCGAAATATACTCCAGGGAGACTCTTGAAACGCTGGGCTGCGGCTCCGTTCTGTTCTGCGGGTCGGTGCCGCTTAAAAAGCGGGAACAGCTTGTCAGGCGCTTCATAGAAGACCCGGCCGCGAGGGTGTTCTTCTCCACCGACGCTGGCGGCGTGGGGCTCAACCTCCAGGAGGCTTCGGATTGCGTGATCAACCTTGAAATACCGTGGAATCCGGCGGTGCTGGAGCAGCGCATCGGCCGCGTGCACCGCATGGGGCAGAAAAAATCGGTGGAGGTGATAAACCTTATCTCGTCGGAATCCATCGAAGAAAGGATCTTCAACCTGCTGGGGCAGAAGAAAGCCCTGTTTTCCGGGATCTTTGACGAGGGGACCAGCGACATCCGCTTTGACGCGGCGCAGAAGGCGTCGTTCGCCGAAAAGATGAAAATGATAGTGCCGTCGGACGATAACGGCGGCGCGCGGGCGGGCGGCCCCGGGCCGGAAATCCCGGCGCAGGCCGACGCAGCCTCCGACGCTGTCACCGCCACGGCTCCCGGAGCGGGGACGGGCGGACCGGCCCTCCAAACGGCCTGTGGGCAAACGGGCGGGGCGGCAGCTCCCAGGGCGGTACAAATTGACCTCGCCCCCGCCGCCTCGGCCTTGTCCGGCCTGCTGGGCCTGCCCGGCGGCAAGGCGGGCGGGGCGGGCGAAGGCTTCAAAATGCTGGTTTCAGAAGACCAGGCGGGGCTGCATTTTACGGTGCCGAAACAGACGGCGGAACTGCTGAAGGGACTGCGGCCCCTTATGGAAGCCCTTCTTAAACTATCAGCCGGATAAAATGAACAGGCAGGAACTCCTGACAAAGCTGGATCTGGCGGCCGGCCGGCTGCTGCGCGAGAAGGGCTATATCAACTACCCCGGCCTTTTTATCGCGCTCGGCTGCCTGGACCGGAGGGATTACGAGGCCTGGCGCTTCCGGCGCGTGCCGTACCTGGAGCGGGTAATCAAACTCAATCTGGCGCGGATCAGTTTCATCATGATGAGCGTCAGAAAGAACAGTTTAAGCGGCGAACTGAAGCCAAGCCGGACGGCCTACATGTCCTGGGGAAAGGGACCTGAGCGCCAATTAAGATTTTCTAAATCGGGAAGCGCGCAGATCGAACAGCTCTGGGCCACGCATTTCCTGAAACCGGAAAAAACGCCTTTCCGGACTGAAAACACGGACGCCTGAAGAAGCCGCCGCCATTGGAGAACCAGCCATGAGCACAACAACAGCCTTTGCCGTCATTAACAAGACAAAAGCGCTGGAGGAAACCATCCGGATCAAACCGCTGCGGCGGGGCTTGTCTTCCCGCCAGACGCTGACTCTTGCTGAATCCTACTGCACCAACCCCGAATGCACCTGTGGCATAGCCCATGTTGAGGCTGTGGAGACAGAACCCGGCGCGGACGGCTCCGGCGCCCCGGTCAGGCTTGAAATTACGCTCGCCGGCGGAGCGGCCGCTTTTCCGGAAAAGTATCAGGCAAATGCCCGTGAAAAAGAAATTTTAAGCCAGGTCTCCGGCGGCCTGACGAAGGCTCACCTTTCCATTCTACGGCGCCACTATGAGGAAGCGAAAGACTGGGGCGGAGAACGCTACTGGAAAGAAGCTGACTGGACCCGGCTTGAGGACGGAGTT